>CADBSD010000070.1 GCA_902797225.1 uncultured Ruminococcus sp.
AACAGGCTACTATCCGACAGAGAAGAACGATAAGGGTGAATGGAAGGTTGATTCCTGGACAGATAAGCCCGTAGAGGAAACAACAAAACCCGTAGAAGAGACAACCGTTGCTCAGGAAGAAACAACAGTAGCATCTGTAGAAAGTTATACATACTACTTCTTACCGCCAAAAGCAGACGCTGATGCAGGATATACCTTTAAACTCAATATGCAGGATGAAAATGATGTTTGGCATCAGTATGCAATGACAAAGACAGATGATTTAGAAGGCGGTGTTCATGTATATAAATGTGAATTTACCGCAGATTACGACAAAGCAAACGTAATTCAGTTCCAGTCATGGGATGGAGACTTTTGGAAGGGTGAAGTTAAAGTAAATGAAGGTCAGAAGACTAACTTAGCGGATCTCGACGAAAAGCTTATTAAGTCTGACGGCTCAGTTAACAATTATACTGTTGATAACGGCAGTTCTGAAATTGATGATATTATTGTAACTAAAACTTCTACAGTTTATCTTGACAACGCCTCCAGCTGGAGTAAACCGTATGTTTATTACTGGTCAGATTCAAGCACACCTATCACCTGGCCCGGAGTAGAAATGAAAAAGAATTCCGACGGTAAATGGACATATGCAATTCCCGAAGGAATGACCAAGTGTATTTTCAGTAACAACGGTACAGATCAGACAAGTAATTTAGACGTTCCCACGGACGATAAAAACACCTATGATTTAGCAACTAACAGTTGGAAATAATCATCGATAATTTACTCCCCGACTTCGGTCGGGGAGTTTTTCTTATACTTCGGTCGGGGAGTTTTTCTTATACTTCGGTCGGGGAGTTTTTCTTATACTTCGGTCGGGGAGTTTTTCTTATACCTACTTGTTTTAAGTTTTAAATATGTTATAATATACTAAGACTTTCTATAAGGTTGTGAAGAAATGATAATATACGATATAAGCAGAAGTATCCCCGACACTAAACCCTTTGAGGGTGATCCCGAAACAAAACTCGAAACAATTAGTTCAATTGATGACGGCGATATTTATAATCTAAGCGCTTTTTCAATGAGCGCCCATACCGCAACCCATATCGACGCTCCTTTTCATTATGACGAGGAGGGCAAAAAGATTGATGAAATCCGACTCGCGGCATTCTACGGGAAATGTACTGTTGTTGAAACCGACCATATTTTAACAGGCGAGGATATGGAAAGAATCCTTCCCAGATGCAGAAAAAGACTGCTTATTAAAGGAAACGGAATGGGTTATATCGAGTCTTCCGCCGCTCAGATAATCGCGGACAGCAAGCTTGTGCTTATCGGCACCGACGCGGAGTCTATCGCCGCGCCTTTCGACGAGCACAGACCGCACAGAACGTTAGCTCTCGCCGATAAAATAGTTCTTGAGAACCTTGATTTGGAGGATATTCACGAGGGCAGCGATTATACGCTCTGCGCCTTTCCTATAAGGCTCGACGGTTTGGAGGCCGCTCCATGCAGGGCAATACTTTTTGAGCAGGAAAAGGGATTTTAATGAAGTATAAGCTTGTTGTTTTTGACCTCGACGGTACGCTCGTCAATTCGCTTAGGGATTTGGCGATTGCCGTAAACGAGGGTTTGCGTAAGGCGGGGCTTAGTACCCACAGTGTTGAAGAATACAGGATATTTGTCGGCAACGGCAGGGAAAAGCTCGTAGAGCGCGCTATGGGCGAAAGCTATGGCGATAAAAAGCTCAGAGCTATTGTAAAAGATACCTTTGACAGCTATTATAAGGAGCATTGTAACGATAACACCGTGCCGTATATCGGCTGTGATTTATTGTTAAATAAACTTAAAAAAGCGGGAATAAAAACCGCGGTGCTTTCAAACAAGCCCGATGAATTTGTTGAGAAGATTTTGAGAAAAACGTATCCCGAGCATAGTTTTGATATCGCCTGGGGCAAAAAGAAGCAGTTCCCGACCAAGCCTTCTCCCGAAGCCTTAAACGCGATTATCGAAAAACTGGGTGTAAAAAAGAGCGAATGCCTTTATATAGGCGACAGCGACGTTGATATCTTCACCGCGGGCAACGCCAAGGTCGATATGATAGGCGTAGACTGGGGCTTTCGCACACGAGCGGAGCTCGAAAACGCCTCAGCAGGCTTTGTTGCCTCGAGCGCCGACCAGATTTTGGAGTATATAAATGAAAACTAACGCCCAGAAAGAAATGGACAAGCTTATTGAGAAACTCGATAACGTTCCCACGCTGTTGATACACGCGTGCTGCGCGCCTTGCTCGAGCTATGTTTTGGAATACTTATCTCAGTATTTTCATATAATTATTTTGTACTATAATCCAAATATCACGAGTGTCGAGGAGTATAATTACAGGCTTAGTGAGGAAAAGCGCCTGATAGACGAGCTGCCCGTAAAATACCCCGTTAAGCTTATAGCGGGCGATTATAATCCCGAGTCGTTTTTTGACGCGGTAAAGGGGCTTGAGAGAGAACCCGAGGGAGGAAAACGCTGTGAGGTCTGCTTTGAGCTGAGATTGCGTGAGGCGGCTGAAAAATGCAGGGAGATAGGCGCTGATTATTTTTTGACAACGCTCACGATTTCTCCGCTGAAAAACGCCGAGCTTATAAACTCGATAGGTGAGAAGCTTGCCGAGAAATACGGCGTTAAATATTTACCTTCGGATTTCAAAAAGAAAAACGGATACAAACGTTCAATTGAGCTCTCAAGAGAATATGACCTCTACCGCCAGAACTACTGCGGTTGTGTGTTTTCCGGGAATAAGACTGTTGATTGATATGGAGGAAATATGGAAACATTTTTAATGTATTTTTTGTTTGCCGTGGGACTTGTGTTGATTATAAAAGGCGGCGACTTTTTTGTTGACGCCGCTGTGTGGTTTGCGGAGGTTTCGGGAATACCCCATTTTATCGTTGGCGCTACTATTGTCGGCTTCGCGACATCTCTGCCCGAGATAATCGTTTCCGTAATCGCCGCCTCTCAGGGCGATGTTGAAATGGCGACGGGTAACGCCGTCGGTTCGGTAACGGCTAACACGGGACTGATACTCGGAATAAGTCTGTTGTTTATGCCTATGGCTATACGGCTTAAAGAATATTTCCCGAAAATTATGATACTTTTAGGCTCAGTTGCCGTTGTCTGGATTTTCGGAATGTCGGGCTCTATCTCGCTTATCGCTTCGCTTGTGCTTGTGGCGCTGTTCGCGGTGTTCGTATGGGAAAATGTAAAAGGCGCAAAAAGAAATCTCGCCTCGGGCGGGGAAGAAGCGGTCGAGGAAAAAGAGGTTGTAACGAAAGCTCTTGTAGCTAAGAAAATCGCGTTATTCGTTTTCGGCTGCGCGGGAATTATTGTCGGCTCTGAGCTTCTCGTAAATTACGGTTCGGCTATCGCGGCTTCGCTGGGTGTGCCTACGAGAATAATCAGTATCTCAGCCGTCGCCATTGGTACATCGCTCCCCGAGCTTGTCACCACTGTTTCCGCGATAAGCAAAAAACAGGCGTCGCTCTCTGTCGGAAATATCCTTGGCTCGAACATTATCGACATCACATTTATTCTACCGCCGTGTATGCTGGCTTACGGAAAGAATCTCCCCGTATCGGCAGGCACACTTTATGTTGACCTGCCCGTGCTTTTCGGGCTGTCGGTTATGTGTTTTGTGCCGACGTTTTTTACGAAGAAGTTTTCGCGCTGGCAGGGCGTAGCCTTACTGCTCGGATATGTCGCCTATATCGCGTATACTTTTATCTATCATTAAACTATCGCCTCGCTGACGCGCTGATAGCGCGCTTTCTTGTGTGATAGAAATAATACTAAAACAAAAACGTCAGTATTTTCGGATTTTCTCCGTTAATACTGACGTTATCTTTATTTGCAAATTGATTTACTCGTTCTCAAGCTCCGCTCTGTTAATCGCGTTGAGCACGCCGAGGATCGAGGCGAAGTTTACGTTTGAGTCAATTCCTACGCCGAAAATATTATTTCCGTCTGGCTTTTTGAGCTCGATATATGATACCGCCTTACTGTCCGAGCCCTCGGAAATAGCGTGCTGGCTGTAGTTGACGAATTTGTATCTCTCCATATTGATAGGCTTTAAAGCCTTGAAGAACGCGTCGATCGGGCCGTTGCCTACGCCGTGGAGCTTGACCTCGGCGTCGCCGTCAATTTTCATTCTTCCCTTGAAGTGAACGTAGCTCTTGCCGTTTTCGCTTTCCTCATAAACCTTGTGCTTTGTGAGCTCGTACTTCTGCTTGATGTTGAGGTAGTTATCCTCGAACACCTTCAACAGCTCCTTGGGAACAAGCTCGCGTCCGAGTTTTTCACACTCAGCCTGAACAAGCTTTGAAAATTCAGGGTGCATACGCTTGGGCATATCGTAACCGAAGTTGTGGTTCATAACGAACGCCGCTCCGCCCTTGCCGCTTTGTGAGTTGATTCTGATAATAGGCTCATACTCTCTGCCTACGTCCGCGGGGTCGATCGGGAGATAGGGGATTTCCCAGTACGGAGTTCCGCTTTCTTTCATATATATATGACCTTTGTTGATAGCGTCCTGGTGCGAGCCAGAGAAAGCCGTGAAAACAAGTTCGCCGATATATGGCTGGCGCGGGTCGATTTTCATATTGGTGCAGCGCTCATAGATTTCCTTGAGCTTGGGAAGGTTGGAGAAGTCAAGCTCGGGGTCGACGCCCTGAGTGTACATATTAAGTCCCACGGTCACCATATCGAGGTTACCCGTACGCTCGCCGTTTCCGAACAGCGTGCCCTCAACTCTTTCGGCTCCCGCCATAAGAGCGAGCTCTGTAGCCGCTACGCCGCAGCCTCTGTCGTTGTGGGGGTGAACGCTGATGATAGCCGCCTCGCGGTTTTTGAGGTGCTTTATAAAGTATTCGATCTGGTCGGCGTAAGTGTTCGGCGTGCACATCTCAACAGTGTTGGGAAGATTGAGGATAATGGGGTTCTCTTTGGTCGAGCCGAGCGCGTCCATAACTTCCTCACAGATTTTTACGGCGTTATCCATTTCCGTGCCGCTGAAGCTCTCGGGAGAGTACTCAAAGCGGATATTTGTATCGCCCTCAAATTGTTCCGTCAGCTCCTTGATAAGCTTAGCGCCGTTTATCGCGATGTCAATAACGCCCTGCATATCGGTCTTGAATACAACCTTGCGCTGGAGTGTAGAGGTTGAGTTGTAGAAATGTACGATTACGTTCTTAGCGCCTTTAATCGCCTCGAAGGTTTTCTTTATAAGATGTTCTCTCGCCTGAACGAGCACCTGAATCGTTACGTCGTCGGGAATATGTCCGCCCTCGATAAGCTCACGGCAGATTTCATACTCTGTTTCGGAAGCCGAGGGGAAGCCGATTTCGATTTCCTTGATTCCCATATCCACAAGCGCGTGGAAGAACTCGAGCTTTTCCTCAAGATTCATCGGGTCGATAAGCGCCTGGTTGCCGTCGCGTAAATCTACCGAGCACCATATCGGAGCTTTTGTAATTGTTTTGTTAGGCCATTCCCTGTCGGGCAGGTCAATCTGCTTAAAGGGAATGTACTTCTTGTAGCCTTCATTCATAATGATTCCTCCATTCAATTATCCGGGAAAGCGCGCTGTCGGCGCGTCCGCTTTCGGATAGTCTTTGCTCATGCGCGCATAGCGTGCTACTGAGCAGACAATAAAAAACGTAAAAAAACCGCCCCTAAAAAACAGGGACGAACAAAATTCGCGGTACCACCCATATTCGAACATACCTCACGATATGTTCCTTACCGACTTCCAACAAAGTCTCGACCGATAACGTAGCCATACGTCCCGACCTGAATATCAGCCGGGAAACTCCGGGATGAGCTATACATATAAACCTAGCCGCCGATTTACACCAACCATCGGCTCTCTTTGCGCCTCGGATTATATCTTGTTCCCTTCACAGTTTTTAGAGGGATTTTCTTTTCATATATTATATATAGTATTATATCTTTTGTCAAGGATTTATTCCTTAAAAATCAGTTAAAAAATTTTTTAAAAAAATTTGTAATTTGCTATTGACTTTATGGAAAAGAGTGTTATAATAAATCTTGTCGTGTAAAACGAGTAACGAAATTTGAAACAAGTTTCAAAACCGTTTTAAACAACAAAAAGAACCTTGAAAATTAAACAACGAAAGTACAGAAACCCGTAATGATCTTTTGAGAGAACTCAAAGAAATTACAAGTGAGAAAA
>CADBSD010000071.1 GCA_902797225.1 uncultured Ruminococcus sp.
ACTATTGATACAAATAAAAAGGCGCAAGATTCAATTAATACTGATTAAATATGGATATTTGTAGAAAACAAATCCGAACCCTTCTCCAATGGGAGTAAGGTTCGGATTTGAACTTTTTGGTGCGCCTGACAGGACTTGAACCTGCACCCTTGCGGACTAGAACCTAAATCTAGCGTGTCTGCCAATTCCACCACAGGCGCTTATGTATTATTCTTTTTTGTTTTTAATGAAAAAGCTTTTACCACTGTTGATGTAACAGTAATAAAGATAACAAAAATCAGCCCAATCCAGAAAACATAGTTACCGAGAATTGCTGTTTCTCCGTCATTACTGATATTTTTCATAAACAAGTATATGATGAGCCTGTTTGCTATTACTGTTGAAAGAATTAAATCAGCGGATAATAAAACAATTTGCCATACTTTGTATGTGAATTTATAATTGAAAAAAGCTAATAATAATTGCGATATTATTGCCAGAGGTATATATACAGGACCGCCTAAAGGGTATAGTAAAAAAGCGAAAAGAACAAGTGTATAGTTTATTATGTTCATTAACACAAACAAAAAAGCATTTTTTGTTTTCATATTCTCTCCAATCTATAACAGGCGGAAGTATCACGTCTGCACCACACTTTATATATTATATATTAAACTTTCTTAAAAGTCAATTTTAGAAAATTGTTCTTTTTTTCCTTCACGAAATTAAAGATTAATTTTTAGTAATAATAAACAATAAAATTGATACACTTTTGTACATATAAACAATAAATTGTTACTTGCCAAACGCTATATATTGTGTTACAATAATAATGTTCCACGAAATATGGACGGATTTAGTATGAAATTACGATGATATTGTGTGTTAATAAGTTTTGGAAATTAATCTTAGGAAAGGAAGGTACAACAATGGAGATTAAAGTAATCGGCGGAGAATTATCCAAAAAAGAGATTGACGCTTATGTAACTCAGATTAAGGAGGCTAACCCCGACAAGGAGTTCAAAACCTTTGAGTTTACGGTTGACGGTGAGTATGTAGACGTTAATTACACTTACGATATGGTTCCCTTCGAGAGAATAAGAAGAATTACTGGTTACTTGGTAGGAACTCTTGACCGCTTCAACAACGCTAAACGCGCTGAGGTTGAGGACAGAGTAAAGCACGGACTTAATTCCTGCTCCTGCTCACTTGAAGATATAGCTTGAAATTAAAGGTCGGCAGCACGCCGACCTTTTTTGATATCCTTGTTAATTATAAAATACTGTTATTACAATGTCGTAATTTTTCGTTTTAAAGGGAATTTTGTGTTATACTAACAATATGAACGGCACACTTGCCGAAGAAGGGATTGGCTATATGAAAATTTGTAAAAAGTGCGGAACGGAAAATCATTCCGATGAAATTTTCTGCACTAAATGCGGAGAAAATCTTATGCGCAGTGATTATCTGGAGTCCGACGCTTCTGAGGATAATTCCTATGAAGCTCCAGCCAAGGAAATAAATGAGGAGAAAACAGTAGAAGAAGCGGGGGAGAAAGACGCTTTAAGCGTTGAAGATAATTCCTCAAAAGAAAAATCAGAGAAAAAGAAGCGAAGTAAAAAGCCGCTTATAATTACTCTGATAATTATAGGAGTTTTACTTATCGCTGGCGCCGCTACGGCTTTCTGTTATTTGAAGTTTTTCCACACTCCCGATAAACCGACTAACGGCCAGCTTTTAAGCGCTCTTAACGAGGATAAAACAATAACAGTCGCTAAAGTCGGCGGCAAGAATTACGATTTCAAGGTAACGAAGCTTGAGCGTTCTAAAGAGAAGCTTACTACCGACTATTATAAATGCGACGTTACGCTTACACGTGAGTGCGATGTTTACGGAATATCACCCGTTGTATATAAGGTGAATTATAAAAAGTCGGGCGCGAAATTCAAGTACGACGGCGCTAGTCCCGTTACGGATAAGGTTGAGTTTTATGCCGTCAGCGGAGTAGAGGAAGAAACCGCGACCGATAAGATTCATAAGTTTTATAAAGACGCTAAATTTAAACAGCGGGACACAAAGCTCGATAAGGGTGTAGACCGTCTTTATTATATCGTTGATAACAAGGAATACGACGGTATTGTTACAATCAGATATGATTTCTCGAAAACAAAAGGCTGGGTTTATAAGCGTTTCAGCGACAAAAAGCTCGAATTCAAAAAGGGTGTAACCCATAAAGAAAACGGACTTCTTACTAATTCCAGCGTGAAAAATATTCTTTTCCTTGGAGTTGACAGCGACACGGGCGTCGGACGTTCGGATTGTATGATGTTGATTTCCGTTGACGCTAACACGGGCACAATAAAGCAGACCTCGTTTGCCCGCGACAACTGGTTTAATATCCCGGGATACGGTCAGAACAAGCTCAACGCGGCGTTCGCGTTCGGCGGGCCTGAGCTTACCGTGAAAACAATCGCGGAAACATTCGGCGTTAAAATTGATAACTACGTATGCGTAAGCTTCACGACCTTTAAGGACGTTATAAATAATCTCGGCGGTGTAGATGTCAACATTACCTCCGACGAGGCGGGATATATCAACTGGCAGATTAATAAAAACGGTCAGGCTGGACAGGTCGGACTCGTGAAAACAAGCGGGGGAGTAACTCACTTAAACGGCCAGCAGGCTCTGTGGCTCTGCCGTGACAGAGGCGGAAACGGCTTTGGCGGCAACGACTTTACCCGTTCAGCCCGTCAAAGACGTGTTATCAGAAGCTTGGTAGGCACCTACAAAAACTACACTCCCTCCAAGGTGTTGTCCACAATCAACATACTTAAAAAGAGCGTTAAAACAGATTTGACCGCCGCTGATTTCAAGTGGTACGCGGTTCACTCACCTAAGTTCTTCGGCTTCAAATTCAAGGAGCGTTCTGTTCCTGGCGACGGCGAATGGCAGTCTGGCACAAGCTCGGGAGGAGCGTGGATAATTCAGCTCAACGATTTCAATAAGCTAAAAAGCGACGTTCAGCACTTTATTTATCAGGATTTAAAATAAACAGGATATAAAATAAAAACAGGCAGGTTCAAAATTGAATCTGCCTGATGTTTTTATTAAGAAGTATTATTTTCCTTCTTTTATAAGTTTTTCAACCTTTTCGTTTTCCTTAAGGTATTTATCGTGATCGCCTTTTACACGGATTGTGATACCGTAGGTTCTCGCCTGCTTGGCGTAATCCTTCATAAGCTTTTTCTCGATAATTTTCTTGCCCTTAAAGTTGTCGTATTTGTCTATGATAAGCTGGTTAATACCTTCGGTATCTACCATTCTCGAGCCTGACGCCTGAATACAAACGAAGTATTTATCCTTATCTGTGGTAACAACAGCGTAAGCCCTGAAAAGGTTTTCTGTTTCGTGGTAAATATAAAGGTCCTGAACGCTTGTCGATTTGCCCTGATAGAACTCGTTGAGCTCGGCTAAATTCTTTTTAAAAGTAAGGCTGTATTTCTTGGGCTTTTCGAGGAATAACCCGTCAAGTCCCTCACCGTCGTTATCAAGCGCCGTTATCGTTTTGTTGAATACATTTTCGATTCTGTCCTCGTGATTTCTGAAGAACACCGCGAAAGTTACGATTATCGCCGCTAAACAGACGATACTGCCTATAATCATAATAGGTTTCTTCATATTTACCATTCCTTTCAAACTGATTGCGTATATATTATATAACTTGGTGGAAATTTGTCAATACCCTTTTATTTTCTGAGAAGAAGTCCGTTCTTGAGGTCGTCCTTAGCCTGAGACTTTACCTTGTAATGCTGTTTTTTACCTGTTGCCGTTCTTGGAACGTCGCTTACAAGACGGAAATATCTGGGTACCTGGTATTTGGAGAGGTTAGGGGAGTTCTTGCAGAACTCGAGGACTTCCTTAATTGTAACGTCCTTGTCCTCGGGAATTATATAAGCTACAACAGCCTCTCCGCGGGTTTTATCGGGAACAGAGGTTACGATACATTCCTTAACCTTGTCGAACATATTGATAGCTTCCTCAATTCGGGCGGGATAGATGTTCTCGCCCTTACTGATAATCATATCGTCCTTACGTCCCGCTACGGTGATAAATTGGTTTTTGTCCCATGTTCCGATATCGCCTGTGTACATCCAGCCTTTGTAGAACTTTTCCTTTGTAACTTCCTCGTTATTAACGTAGCAGTATGTGGTTTTAGCGGGGCATTTGATTATAATCTCGCCCTCTGTAGCGCTGTCCTCGGGAACAAGCTCGTCGGGCTCCGCTTTTTTATCCTCGTAGACCTTTACTATTCTCACTTCGTCGTCGGTACAGCTTTTGCCCGCTGAGCCTGACATCTCGGGTAAATCCTGGGGACGAAGGAACGTGTTCCAGAACGACTCGGTTGTGCCGTAGCCGTTGAAAATATTCGGTGTAAGAACCTCCTGGAATCTTATACAATCCTGCTTTTCAAGCGGGCTTCCCATAGTAATGATTCCCTTTAAGGAGCTTATATCCTTCGGGTGCTTTTCCTGACGGGTAGCAAGCAGTCCCAGTACGGAGGGAACGCCGATAAGGAACGTAATTGAGTATTTCTGAACGTAATCGAGAGTGGTTTTCGGGTGGAAATCTCTCATAATTACAATCTCAGCTCCAGCGTAAAGACTTGGTGTGATTCCGCCCGAGTGAATACCGCCTCTGTGAAACCAGGGGGTCATATTCATAGTCTTGTCGTACGGAGTAAGCGGGAAGTGCATCAAAACATCGTGAGCGGAGAGTACTTCGTTGATATTGTTGAGCGGTACGCCCTTTGGTGTGCCCGTAGTACCTGAGGTCTGAAGTCTTAACACCTCGTCGTAAATATGCGGGTTAAAGTCAATAGGAGGATTTAACTCGCTTTGTGAAGCGACATAGTCCTCATACTTGATGTGTCCCTCGGGAGCGTTTTCGTATTTGCCGATGTAGTCAGCCATAATTACGACCTCGGGCTTGTGCTTGCTTATCTCAAGAGCCTTTACAGCTGTTTTTGTGATAGTGCTGTCGTACACGTAAACCTTGGGCTTATTATGGTTAATGATTTCGGCTGTTTCGCCTGGGGATAAGTTAAAGTTAGCGGGATTTGAAATCGCGCCGAGCTTCTGCGGAGCGATATGGGAGAATACAAAATACGGCGAGTTATAAAGCTGATAAAAGACGATATCGCTCTTCTTTACGCCGTCCTTTTTCATAGCGTTCGCGAATTTATTGCACTCGGCGTTTAATTCGCTGTAAGTCCAGCGCTGGTTTTTTAACGGATCGAAAAGCGCGGGTTTATCGGAAAATCTCCTGACGTTTCTTAAAAAGCCGTTAAGCCAGGTGTATTCCGACTCGAACGTTTCCTTAAACATTGTTATATCGTATGTATAGTTGTTTGTGTTTTCCATAATTACTCCTTAAAAACTACCTTTGACAGTTAACCCTCGTACTTGCCGACGATTACGCTTGAGTTTTGTCCTCCGAAGCCGAAAGCGTTCGACATAGCGTATCTTATATCAGCTTTTCTCGGTTCGTTAGCGATAAAGTCTATACTACAGTCGGGAATCGGGTTTTCAAGATTGATTGTAGGCGGTAAAATTCCTGTTTCAATCGCTTTAATACAGGAAATAACCTCTGTGATTCCGCCGGCGCCCATCATATGTCCCGTAGCTCCCTTTGTAGAGCTTACTAGCGGAGTGTTTTCTCCGAACACTTCCATAACTGCGTGGGTTTCTACCTCGTCGCCCTTGGGCGTGGAAGTGCCGTGAGCGTTAATATATCCGATATCCTCGGGCTTAAGTCCGCCCTCTGATAACGCTTGTTTCATACAGGCGATAGCGCCTTTTCCTTCGGGGTGGGGAGCTGTTACGTGGTAAGCGTCAGAAGTGTTTCCGCACGCTATTAACTCGCCGTAGATTTTAGCGCCTCTCTTTTTGGCGTGCTCCTCGGTTTCGAGAATAAGCGCTCCGCCGCCCTCGCCGATTACAAAACCGTCTCTCGCTTCGTCGAACGGACGCGAGGCCTTCTGAGGATTGTCATTATTTCTCGATAACGCCTTAGCGTTCGCCAGACTGTATATAAATATAGGACAGTGAGCCGACTCTGCGCCGACAGCGAGCATAACGTCCGCCTTACCCGCGTTTAACAGCATAGCCGCCTGGTAAATCGCGTCGCCGCCCGACGAGCAGGCTGTGCTAACAGTGAAGCTCGGGCCTTGGATATTATGGGCGATAGCGATATTAGCCGCCGCGATATTTCCGAGTATTTTCGGGATAAATCTGGGGCCTACCTTTTTATGGGACGCGCCGGTTAACGCTTCCTGTGTAAAGGCAATTGTGGAAATACCGCTCATAGCCGTACCCATAATGATACCGGTTCTCTCGGGCTCAATTTCGAGCTCAGACTGATTCAAGGCTTCTTCAGCGGCAATATAAGCGTACTGCATAAACGCGTCAGTTTTTCTGACTACGTCCTTCGGAAGATAATCCGAGGGGTTGAAATCCTTTATTTCGCCCGCGATTTGTACGGCGAGCTCGCTTGTGTCGAAGCTTCGGATTTTGTCGATACCCGATTTTCCTTCCAAAAGGCTGTTATAATAATTATCGACGCCTATTCCGACGGGAGTTACAGCTCCCATACCTGTAATTACTATTTTGCCCATAATTTACCTCCGCGTTAATTATTTGTATTTTGCATATTCTTATGCTATAATTGAATTATAACAAATCTATCCGCTTAATTCAATCTTTTATTAATGCAAATAAAGCGTTAATTACCGTATATATATTTATTTTCCGAATAATCAGATTGGGGGACTGAATAATGGATCATATTCAGCTTAAATGTTTTATCTCTGTAGCGAGAACGCTGAGCTTTTCCGAGGCGGCAAGAAGAAACTATCTGAGCCAGTCTACTGTCAGCCGATATATAAAAGACCTGGAAAAGGAGTTCGGCGTAAAGCTGTTTGAACGTACAAGGCGCGAGGTATCCTTGACAAACGAGGGAAAGCTTATTTTACCCTACGCGCAGGATATTATCGATACCCTGAACAAAGCGACCTCCGCCGTAAGCCAGCTTCATAACGGAAGCGGGGGAAGACTCAGGCTCGCTTACGACTCGACCTCTGTAGATTATCCCGCAAAATGTCTTAGAAGGTTTAATAAGAAATATCCCGATATAGCCGTTGAAATGGTAAAGCTCTCGGGCTCTGACAGCGAGTCGGCTATAAACTCCACCGATTATGACTTTTTCTTTATGCTAAGGGATATGCTGCCCGATAACGATAATATCGACAGTGAAATAACCCACAAGGATAATCTCAAGCTTTTAGTTCCCAAGAGCCTGAAAACGAGCGGCAAAAACGAAACGGGCGTAAATCTGAAGAATCAGAAATTCGTTTTGCTTTCTGAATTTGAAAGTCCTATACTCTATATGGAGATAATGGATATTTTCAGAACCTTCCATTTTTCGCCCAACTCAATCGTAGAGTTTGACGACGTCCGTTCGGTATATATGGCTGTGTCGGCGGGAATGGGTGTTTCCGTTCTGCCTTCGGGGCTTGCCGACAGTTATTCCGCAACTGACGTAAGAGCGGTTGATATAAGCGGTATCGAAACCGATTTGACCTATGTTATGGCGTGGCGAAAGAATAATTCCAATCCTGCCGCTCACCTGTTTCTGAAAACTGTAGGCAGGGGAAATATCGCGGACGACGAAGAATATGTTCTTTAAGCTCCCAGCTCTTTAAGCTTTTTATATTCGTTTGGAAAATCTTTCCTGAATGATAAATAGGGGAGATACTGTTCATTTCCGTTTTCTTTAGCGAAGAAATGCGAGCTTTCTCCCGTGTAGCATAATACTTCGTTATCTTCGTTGTAGATTTTGTAAGAGAACGTCATTTTAATGCCCTTAAATTCCTTTAACTCGACCTCGACACGAAAAGGATCGTCGAATCTGAGGTAATTGAGAAAGTTTTCGCTGGCGCTTTGGACGGGGATAATACAGCCTTGCTTTTCCAATTGTCCATAGTCCATTATTTTTTCATTGCACCACTGAAGTCTTGCTTCCTCAACTATTCTAAGGTAGTTTGAGTGGTGAACAACTCCCATTCTGTCAGTTTCGTAGTATTTTACGCGACGTCTGTAACAGAACATATTCTCATCTCTTTTCTTGTTTTCTGATATACATATTATAATAAGTTTGATTTCTTTTTACAATATCAGGTTCAATGCAAAATATTTACAAAACAAATAAGGTTATGCAAATTCTGCATAACCTTATACTTTATTATAGAATTGTACCGCCGCCGACTACCGTATCGCCGTCGTACATAACGACCGCCTGACCTTTGCAGATAGCTCTCTGGGGCTCGTCGAAAACGATATGGAGCTTGCCGCCGATTTGTTCAGCTGTGGCGGGCTGTTCTTTCTGGTTGTATCTTACCTTTGCTTTTATTCTTATCGGTTCTGTTATTCTGTCGGTTGTAATAAGATTTATATTATCGGCGTAAAGCTCGCTTGTGAATAAATCGTCGTTAGAACCGAGGATTACTTTGTTGTTTTCTAAATCCTTCTTAAAGACGTACATAGGAGCGGGAAGCGCCAGTCCGAGTCCTTTTCTCTGACCGATCGTGTACCTGATAATTCCCTTGTGTTCGCCGAGAATGTTTCCGTCTTTATCGACAAAATCACCGTTTTCGTAGGTTTTACCCGTATATCTTTCGATAAACTCCGCGTATTTACCGTCGGGAACAAAGCAGATATCCTGACTGTCGTGCTTTTTCGCGTTTATAAAACCGTTTTCTTCGGCGATTTTTCTAACCTCTGTTTTGTTCATAGAACCGAGAGGGAAAAGAGTGTGGCTGAGCTGGTACTGAGTTAATGAATACAAAACGTAACTCTGGTCTTTTGTATTGTCAAGCGCTTTTTTTAGAACGTACCTGCCGAGCTTTTCGCTGTATTCTATCCTGGCGTAGTGCCCCGTAACGACAAAATCCATTTTCAGTTCTTCCATTCTTTTCATAAGACGGTCGAATTTAATATATCTGTTGCAGTCGATACAGGGATTAGGGGTTGAACCGTTCTCGTAGGCTTCTATAAATCTGGAAATGACCTGCTCGTTAAAGCAGTCCGTGAAGTTGAAAACATAATAGGGGATCTTAAGTTTGTTGCATACCGCTCTCGCGTCGGCGATATCGTCCTCGCTGCAGCAGGTGTTTGTGCTGTTTTCGGGTAATTCTCCGCCATAAAGCTTCATTGTTATTCCCGTCGCTTCATATCCCGCTTCCTTAATTAAAAGAGAGGCAACCGAACTGTCGACGCCGCCGCTCATAGCTATTAACGCTTTTTTCATTATTATCCCAATCTAATCATTTCGTCAATACATTTTTTAGCGTCCTTGATTACGCTGTCCTCAAGAATTATTTCCTCACCCGCGGTACCTTTTATACAGTTGTATAAATCTACGAGCGTAGTAGCCTTCATATTCGGGCAAATAAGCTTAAGAGTAAGATAATGGAAATCTTTATCGGGACACATATACTGAAGGTGTTCCGCTATGCTGATTTCTGTGCCGATAATAAACTCTTTTTTATCGGATTTTATCGCGTAATTCATAATCCCCGAGGTAGAGCCGACATAATCCGCGAGTTCGGCGACTTCGGGCTTGCATTCGGGATGTACCAATAGCTCGGCTTCGGGATATAATTCTTTCGCCTTTTTAACATCGTCGGCGGATACGCACGCGTGAATAGGGCAGCCGCCGTTAAGAAGCTTAAACTCCTTTTCGGGAATCTCTTTAGCGACAAAAGCGCCGAGATTGCAGTCGGGAATAAACAGAATCTTATCGTTTTCAATTTTTTTGCAGATTTCAACAGCTGATGAGGAAGTAACGCAAACGTCGCAGATAGTTTTTAAATCAGCCGTTGTGTTTATGTAAGCGACTACGGTGTAATCGGGATACGACTTTTTCACTTCGCTGATAAGCTCCTTATCCATTTGGTCAGCCATTTGGCAGCCCGCATGAGGATTGGGAATATAAACGTGTTTTTCGGGCGAAAGAATCTTACAGGTTTCCGCCATAAACCGAACGCCGCTCATTATTATATTTTTATTTTTAACCTTACACGCGTCTACAGCCAGTTTGTAGGAATCTCCCGTAAAGTCAGCAACCTCAAGAATTTCTCTTGCCTGATAGCTGTGAGCGAGTATACAGATATCTTTTTCTTTTTTAAGCTTGATTATTTCGCTTTGTAACTCAGAAATAGTCATATTATCACCCCGAATTAGATTTAAATATATTATACATTTATTTAGTAGGTTTTTCAAGGGCTTAATCTAAAACAATAAAAATGTGAAAATAATAAGAAATTTTAAATAATTTTTGTTCATTTTGGTATTTACTTTTTTGATTTTGTATGCTATACTCTAAGAGTATAGATTTATTTCCATTTATTCGGAGGAATTATTATGAAAAAAGTATTTTCTGTTTTAGTTGCGGTTTTAATTCTGGCGGTTTCCGCTATGCCTGTTTTCGCCGCTCCAAGCCCTACAGCCAGCAAAGAATATAAGATTGTTGTTCATAATAACAAAGGCGGCTCGGGCACTTATACAACAAAGGTTGACAAGGACGGCAAGCACGCGACTATAACCGCTCATCCAAAGAACGGATATAAGTTTGAGAAATGGGTTATTAAGGGTAAGTATAAGATAGTTAACGGCAATTTGACCAGCAAAAAGCTTACGCTTCTTTTAAAAGGAGATGTTGAGGCTACTCCGATTTTCACTAAAAAGGGTTCAAAGTCCTCTGGCTCTACAACACATATAAGCAGAAATACTTCACCCGTATCTCCTAAAACAGGCGATAATACATTATATTTCGCGATTATGATTTCTGTCGGAGCTCTTTTAGTTCTCACAGCTTTGGGAGTAAAGATTTCGACAGCTAAAGCTTCAAAGAAATAAAATTGAACTTTGTGACCGACTCGTTTGAGTCGGTCTTTTTTTGTGTGATAGGAAATCACTAAAAAAATACAGTTGACAGTTATAAACAATAATACTATAATATAAAAGTATTAATCTGCGGTTTTTGGAAATAATTATGAAAAGTCAAAAGTTATCTAAATTTTTAATTCTGTTTATTATAATAATTTTGATTTCGGTACTCTGTGTTTTGGGGTACTTTATTTACGGCGTTTATAAGGAGAATAATTCTGAGGCTGACTACAAAACACTGAGCTCCTCGGTTCAGTCTGTAACTGATTCTGCCACAGATAATTCCGTTAATAGTCCTAAGAATCCTATAGATTTTAAAAAGCTCCATAAAATAAACAAGGAAATATTCGCTTGGATTCGTATTCCTGATACGAATATTGATTATCCTATATTACAGAGCGAGAAATCCGACGATTATTATTTACACCGAGATATACACGGCAACAACGAATACGCAGGCTCGCTTTATATTGAGTATTGCAACAGTACAGAGCTTGACGACAGAGTAACCGTGGTTTACGGACATAATATGCAGAACGGTTCTATGTTCGCTAATCTCCACAAATTCGAGAATCCTTCTTTCTTTAAGAAGCACAGGTTTTTTTATGTTTACACACCTGACAGAAAGCTTACTTACGAGGTCGTTTCCGCTCATAATTATTCCGATAAACATATTATGAATTCATATAATTTCGCTGAAAACAAGGTTTTTACGCAATATTTAAGAATGATACAGAATCCGCGCACGGCGGTAAGAAATGTCAGAAATAAATTGAATCATAAGCTCACAACTGACGACAGGATAATTACGCTTAGCACCTGCCTTAATGTAGGTGAGGGAAGGTATCTTTTACAGGGGGTAATGGTAAAGGATGAGTTTACAAGATAAGGAAAACAATCATAATCATAATCCTATGGGAAAACCCGAGGAGGTTGACGCGTTTTTACAGTTTCAACAGTCTGATTATGAGAATATTACGGGTATGAAGCCCGAACAGTCCGCAGAGCAGCTTGAGGAAGCGGACAGAGCCTCCAAGCTTCAGGAGGCTATTGAAAAAGAAAACTCCTCGGCGTATGAGGATTTGGACGATTTTATTTACAGACAGAATAAAAAGCGTACGCGTACTTCGGGAAAACATCATCATCACAGACGCAGAAGTCCCTCGAAATTATCTCCGGGACACCGCGCGTCAAAGATAAAAAGCAAGCATAAGCACAAGCATCATTTTCACAGGCATCATCACAGAAGGCGTTTTAAACGCTGGCAAAAGGTATGCCTGAGTATTGTATGTGTGCTTTTAGCTCTTATTATTATCGGTACGGGTATGCTTGTTCTGATGATTAATATGGGTAAAAAATCTCTGCTCGATAAAGGCGGAATGAATATTGACGCTCCCAAAAACGCTGAAGTAATAGATAACGGTAATTATATTTATTACAAGGGCTACAAGTATAGATATAATGATAATATTACAAGCATTCTTTGTATGGGTATCGATAAAGATACGCTCAACAAGGTTGGCGGTACTGTAGGCACAGGCGGCGACGCCGACTCGATTTTTGTAATCGCTTATGACCTTTCAAGCGGAAAATCAAAGCTTATAAACATTTCCCGTGACACTATGGCTGAAATCGGAATTTATTCCACAAACGGAGCGTATATCGGCGAGAAAAAAGCCCAGATTGCGTTAGCGTACGCGTATGGCGACGGCAGAGAAACAAGCTGTCACAATGAGCTTGTTGCCGTACGGCAGCTACTTTATAATATCCCGATCAATTCTTATCTTGCTCTTGATGAACAAGGTATAGCGGCTGTGAATGACGCTATGGGCGGAATTACGGTTGTATCTCCCGAAACAATAGGAGAGTTCAAAAAAGGCGAAACCTATACTCTTATGGGAAGCCTTGCTAATTCGTACGTTATATCTCGTTCGCATTCTACTGTCGAGGGAAACAGCCTGCGAATGGAGCGGCAGAAAACCTATATAGAAAGCTTCGGCTCAAGTTTGTTCAGTAAAACCAAGTCCGACTTATCTACACCTGTGAAAATCTTTAATACCGCGACTCCGTATATTTGTACTGATATCGACGCTAATAAGGTAGCGTACCTTTCCTACAGCGCGGTCAGGGGAAATTACAAAGGTTTTGAGATAAAGAATATTCCCGGTAAGGTAAAACAGGGAAAGAAATACGCTGAATTCTATGTTGACGAAAAGGGCTGTTTTGAGCTGTTTTTGGATACGTACTACATTAAAGAAGGAAAAATAGAATAGATAGAATAGAAAAATAATATTAAAACCCCATACCAACCTTAATGGTTAGTATGGGGTTATTTATATTTGTTAAAAAACTAAAACATAGAAAACGAAACGCTTTATGTTATTTAAGCCCGCCGTTGATGAAGCTTTAATAAATATGAAACCCTCTCCAAAGGCGGCTTAGGCACCGACAGCTTGTCGGTTACTGATACTCGGCTATGTTTGCCCAGCGCATAAGAAGTTCCCTTTCCTCGGGAATCTTCTTTACCGACTGAGAAGCCGCGACAATCGGCATCCACATCTGTACAAGCTGTTTAGCTGTGTCTGTCTTACGGCAGTAAGCCGCGAGGTATTTTTCGGCTAAATCCTTTTTGTTATTGAGAGTAAGCATAAGGTAGGTTCTCGCCGCGTCGGCAGCGCCGTTGCCCTGGGTAACATGCGCCCAGTCGATAACGTAAGCGTCGCCTACGGGAGTAATAATAATATTGCTCGGTACGAAATCACCGTGACAAACCTTGTTGTGCTTTTTCATACTGTTGATTCTTGTGTGAAGCTCGTAGCGTGTTGTCGCGTCGAGGTCAGTGGAGCTTACCTTTCTCTGCATTTTATCGCGGAGGTCGGTGAGCAGGGGAGAACGCTTCGATAAAACATCAATCTGAATGTCAACGAATTTCTCGATAAACTCGTCTGTTTTATCGGGGTTTTCCTCCATAAGCTGAGCCAGGGTTTTGCCCTCGATAAAATCGGTCACGATAGCCCACTTGCCTTCAACCTTTGTAACCTCGTGGATTTTCGGCATATTAATGCCTGTTTCCTCAACGCGCGCGTGGTTAAGCGCCTCGTTCAGAACGTCAGCCTTAGAGAAATTCTCATCAAACACCTTGATAGCCAAATCACCGTCGCGGTAGATTTTCTTTCCTGTCGTTTCGTAGATAACATTATCCAGTTTCACGTTATTTACCTCCCTTATCCTTTATAGTCCTTACCGTAGTAAGCCTTAAGATACATTTCTTTTATTTCACTCATAAGCGGGTATCTCGGGTTAGCTCCCGTACACTGGTCGTCGAACGCCTGCTCTGTCATATCGTCAAGAGTGTCGAGGAAGATTTTCTCGTCAACTCCGTAGTCACGGATAGTTTCCTTGATACCGACTCTGGCTTTGAGGTCGTTAACAGCCTTTATAAGATTCTCAACGCTTTCGTCGTCGTCCTTACCTCCAAATCCCAGGTAACGCGCTGTTTCCGCGTATCTTTCCTTTGTATGCGGATAAGCGTACTGCGGGAATGTTCCCATTTTTGTCGGAACGTCAGCCGAATTGAAGCGAATTACGTATTCGAGCATAAGCGCGTTTGCGACTCCGTGAGCAATATGGTGGAAAGCGCCGAGCTTATGAGCCATAGAATGGCATACGCCCAAAAACGCGTTAGCGAAAGCCATACCCGCCATTGTAGCCGCGTGAGCTACTTTTTCACGAGCTACGGGCTCATTCTGTCCGTTGTCGTAGCAAGCGGGAAGGTATTCGAAAATGACTTTTAACGCTCTCTGAGCCAGACCGTCTGTGAAGTCTGTCGCCAGCATAGAAGCGATAGCCTCAAGCGCGTGAGATACCGCGTCGATTCCCGAAGCGGCTGTAAGTCCCTTAGGACCTGACATCATCATATCAGCGTCGACAATCGCCATATCAGGCATAAGCTCGTAATCGGCGAGAGGATATTTGGTGCCGTCGCTCTCGTCGGTAATTACCGCGAACGGTGTAACCTCCGAGCCTGTTCCCGAAGAAGTCGGAATAGCTACGAAATAAGCCTTGTCGCCCATATGCGGGAATTTGTATACTCTCTTTCTGATATCCGAGAAACGCATTGCCATATCGGAGAAATCAACCTCTGGATGCTCGTAGAGTACCCACATGATTTTACCCGCGTCCATAGCCGAGCCGCCGCCTATAGCGATAATTACGTCGGGCTTGAACGCTTCCATAGCCTTAGCGCCTTCCTTCGCTGAGCTGAGCGTCGGATCGGGCTGAACGTTGAAGAATGTTGTGTGGGTGATTCCCATTTTATCCAGTTCGTCGGTTACGCATTTTGTGTAGCCGTTGTTGTATAAGAACTCGTCCGTTACGATAAAGGCTTTTTTCTTGTTCATTTCCTCGCCGAGCTCTCTTATCGCTACGGGGATACAGCCTTTCTTTATATAAACCTTTTCGGGAGCTTTAAACCAAAGCATATTTTCTCTCCTCTCAGCGACAGTCTTAATATTGAGCAAGTGCTTGCAGCCTACGTTTTCGCTTATAGAGTTGCCGCCCCATGAGCCGCAGCCCAGCGTAAGCGAGGGCGTAAAATCAAAGTTGTAGATGTCGCCGATACCGCCGAGCGACGAGGGAGTATTAATAATAAGTCGGCTTGTTTTCATTCTGTGAGCGAATTCTTGAAGCTTTTCTCTCTCGTTTATGTTGTCAATCCAGAGAACAGAGGTGTGTCCTAAACCGCCGTTATTATAGAGAAGCTTTTCGGCTATATCCAGTGAGTCCGAAAAATCCTTCGATTTATACATACCTAAAATGGTTGTAAGCTTTTCGTGACCGAACGCTTCATCAGTATCGGTGCTTTCAGCCTCGCCTATAAGCACTTTTGTGCTTTCGGGAACCTCAAAGCCCGCCATTTTAGCGATTGTAACAGGTCTTTGACCTACAACGCGGGCGTTTAAAGCGCCGTTTATCATCATAGTGTTTCGGATTTTATCAGCTTCTTCGTCGTTTAAGAAGTAACATCCTCTTTTTGTGAATTCGGCTTTTACGTCGTCGTAAATGCTTTCCTCCGCGATTATTGTCTGCTCTGTGGCGCAAATCATACCGTTATCGAAGGTTTTTGAGTGAATGATTGAGTTGACGGCTACTGTGATATCCGCGGATTTATCAATAATCGCGGACGCGTTGCCTGCTCCTACGCCGAGCGCGGGCTTGCCGCTTGAGTACGCCGCTTTAACCATTGAGGGGCCGCCGGTCGCGAGAATTGTATCGACCTCGCTCATTACCATATTCGTCATCTCAAGCGAGGGCTTGTCGATCCACGCGATAATGTCCTCGGGAGCGCCCGCTTTAACAGCGGCCTCGAGTACGATTTTCGCCGCCGCGATTGTCGATTCTTTAGCGCGCGGGTGAGGGGAGATGATAATTCCGTTTCTGGTTTTTAAGCAGATAAGGCATTTGAATATCGCTGTTGAAGTCGGGTTTGTTGTAGGGATAACCGCGCCGATGATTCCTATAGGCTCGGCTATACGCGTAGTACCCATAGCCTCGTTTCTCTCTACGACGCCGCAGGTTTTTGCGTCACGATATTTATTGTAGATATATTCGGAGGCGTAGTGATTTTTTATAACCTTATCCTCCACAATACCCATTCCCGTTTCCTCGACCGCCATTTTGGCAAGAGGAATTCTCGCCTGATTAGCGGCTGTTGCCGCGGCGAGGAAGATTTTGTCTACCTGCTCCTGAGTGTACTCGGCGTATTTTTTCTGAGCCGCTCTTACTCTTTTAAGAGCTTCTTCAAGCGCGGGCACACCGTCCACAAGAGGATATTTTTTTGTATCCATATTCTTTACCTCCGTTATTTTGTTTTATAATCTATATTTTCTGATTTAGCTGTTTTAATAGCTTTTGATTTTTTCGGCGCTGTTATAACAACATGTATCGACCTGTTGAAAGCGGTTTTCGCTATTTCTGTATTTTTTGAGTTTATAGTTACTTCTTTAAGCGAAAGACACTCGGCAAAAGCGTATTCATCAATCTTTTTTACTGTTTTCGGAATATCTATTTTATTTATCGCCGTAGCGTCAAAGCTGAACATTCCTATATATTCAAGCTTTTTCGGAAGCTTTATCTTTTTTAATTTGACGCAGCCTGAAAACGCGTTTGTGCCGATTTTCTTTACGCTGTCGGGAATAGTTATCTTTTCCAGACTTCTCGAGAAAGCGAAAGCGTAGTTGTCGATTTTAGTTACACCCTCGGGAATCTTAACGCTTTTTACTTTAGCCATTTTAAACGAGCTTTTGCCTATTTCTTTAACATCCTTGCCATTATATTTAGCGGGGATTTTTAAATCGCTTTTACCGTTTGAAAATGTGCTGATTGTAAGCGAGCCGTCGCTGTTTTCGTTGTAGCCGATACCGTTTTTATCCCTGTACTGGGGCTCTGTAGCCTTAATAGTCGGAGCTGTATTTTTTGTTTCCTCCGAGCAGCCTGTAAAAAGCAGGGAAAACGCTATTGTTAAAGCCGCTAAAGTGCTGAAAATCTTTTTCAATTTTATCATTCCTGTTCGTACTTAGATTATCACATTGTTAAAAAATTGTCAATCTTTTAACATATTGCCAAATATTCTATTATATTATATAAAATTCATATTCTTTTATAATTGTAATAGGGAATATAAACGAAAACTGCTCCGAAATTCGGAACAGTTTTTAATAATGAATTATATAAATAAACCGATTAAGGCTAATATTATAGCGTACAAAGCTCCCGCGATTACGTCGCTTATATAATGCACTCCCGCCAAAACTCTTGAGGCTATCATAACGACGCCGACGAAAAGCAGAAAATAAGCGATAAAGGGATGAAGCGTAAAGCTCGCCATAGCGATTGTAAAAATGCTTGCCGCGTGTCTGCTCGGGAAGCTTTTGCCCTTTGTATCTTTTTTTATAAGCGGATTTATGTTTAACGCCTCGTAAGGTCTGGGTTTGTTTATGAGCTTTCTGAGTATTGAAACGCTTAAAAACGTGACCGCGGGAATAACGAGCGTTTTGATAAAGTCGTCGGGACTTCCGCCTTTTATCATATATATAACGGTATTTATAAGAAGTACGGGATACAGAATATAAACCATTATAGGAAGATACTTATATACGATTCTTAATAATAAATATGATGCTACGTGAGTTCTGAAAAAGACCTCGATTTTTTTATAAGTGTTTTCAGTCATAAAATCACCGAAGTAATTTTATCATATTTTTACAGCTTATTCAATAACTACATTGTATTTATTAAACCAGTAATCGAGTTCGATAATGTAGGCGAGAATCTGGGGAGCTTTCATCAACTGTCCGTACCACGGCGAGCTGATACCCTCGGGATTCTCGATAATACTGTTTATTCCGCTTTCGCTTATAAGCTCTGTCAGCGCTGTTTTTTTGCGGAGTATTTCACGAACCTTTTTAACGCAGATTTCCATATAAATCGGATTGTGGGTTTTGGGGTACGGGCTTTTCTTACGCCATACAATTTCTTTCGGGAGAATGTCCTCGAACGCCTTTCGTACAATACCCTTTTCTCTGCCGTTATACGCCTTTAAGCTCCAGGGCATATTGTAGGCGTACTCGACAATCCTGTAGTCGCAAAAGGGAACTCTGACCTCCAGCCCGCTGTACATACTGCATCTGTCCTTGCGCTCAAGCAGGCACTGCATAAACCAGTAATAGTTTAGCATAAACATTTCTCTCATTCTGGCGTCCAGTTCGCTGTCAGAGCTGAGCTTATCTGTTTTGTTTATGGTATCCAGATATTTTTGTCTGACATATTCCTCGCCCTTTGGCAAAACCCCGTCTTTCAAAATACTGCTCCTGATTTTCTGCGAACGTGACCACGGGAAACAATCCTCAAAAAGGATATCTCTGTTATGATACCAGGGATAACCGCCGAAAAGCTCGTCGGCACATTCGCCCGAAAGCGCGACGGTGTATTTTTTCTTAATCTCTTTGCAAAACAGCAGAAGCGACGAGTCTACGTCCACATACCCGGGTAAATCCCTTGCCTCAACGCTGGGGTATAAGGCTTGAGCCAGTTTTTTATTGTCGAGAATTACCTCGTTATGTTCGGTATCAGCGTCTTTTATCATCATTTTAATAAATTCCACATCAGCGCTTGGCTGAAACGCGCTCTTTTCAAAATACTTCATATTATCACGGTATTCCACCGAATACGTCGCGGGTTTTGTGAGCTTGTGCTTTCGGTAATAGTCAGACGCCGTTTTCGTAATAATACTGCTGTCAAGTCCTCCCGAAAGGAAAAAGCACAACGGTACGTCGCTTACGAGTTGTTTTTCAATAGCGTCGCTCAGCAGAAATCTTACCTTTTCAATTGTCTTTTTTTCGCTGTCGGTATGTTCTTTCGCTTTCAGAGTGAAATATTGGTTTTTGGTTAGTATTCCGTTTGAATATACCGCGTACTCGCCGGGGAGCAGTTCGTTTACTCCTTTAAAAATACCTTTGGCGGGGGTTCTCGCGGGTCCAAGGAAAAAGATTTCATACAGCCCTTCCTCGTCTATAACGGGCTTGACCTTTCCGCTTTTTAATAAAGCCTTGATTTCAGAGCCGAAAACCAGTCCGTCCTTATAAAGACTGTAGAACAGCGGCTTAACCCCGACCTTATCTCTGCACAAAAACAGCTTTTTGTTGTACATTTCGTATACCGCGAAAGCGAAAATTCCGTTGAGCATAGAAGCGCATTTTTCGCCGTACTCGATATACATTTTCAAAACTACCTCCGTGTCGCTGTGGCCTTTAAAGCTATACCCGAGTTTTTTCAGCTTTTTTCTGAGCTCTGAGGTATTGTAAAGCTCGCCGTTATACACTATCGCGTATTTCTCGCCTTTTTTACCGCATATCATCGGCTGTTTTCCGTTTTCCCTGTCGATAACAACGAGCCTTCTATGAATGAGAGCGACATTGTGGTCTATAAAAATCCCGTTTTCGTCAGGTCCTCTGCGTGTTAATGTTTTAGACATATCCGAAAGCGTTTTTATATTCTCCGACAAATCCTCATACCTTGTAAATAATCCTGCTATTCCGCACATAATCAGTCCTCCAGCTTGTTATTATGAATACTGTATAAAAAACAAAATCCCGTAATTATTAACAGAGTACTTCCCAAAACGGAACTGCTCAGTCCGAGAGGAAAGTTACCCTTCGTATTCGAGAATACAGGAATTGTTATATTGAAAAGCTTTGTAAGAATATATGTAAAAAAGGCGGTAATAAGCCCTTGGATAATTCTATATAAGAAAAATAATAGTTTGTTAATTCTGATATTGCCGAGTGCCTGAAATATTTGAAAATGTACGCATATTCCGCCGAAGCCCACCGCGAAGGCTATAAATAATAAATTCGAGTTCTCGCTGAGCTTAAGACACGCTTTTGTAACCTCAAGAAGTATATATATCAGCTTGTGATTTCCGAAATACTTTTCGATAACGCTCGAAAAAGCCGAAAAAACGCAAACCATAGCGCACATTTCTATTGTCGCGTAAACCGCGCATGACACCGACTCGATAAAAATATTTTTAGCTTTTCTGGGGCGTTTATATTCTTTATCGGAAATATAATTTTCTTTCCCGAATATAATTCTATTAATTATCGCGATAATTATTACAGATAGAAACTGAGATATTAATAAAACTATTCCCGCTTCAAAACTGTGTAACAGCTTTATTCCGATAAAGGTTATAAGAAACCCGGGGCCTGCTCCGACGGCAGTATACGCGGCTATTACAGCTTCCTTTTCGCTTATCGCTTTTTCTTTATACAGCGTTCCTATCGCTCTGGCGCCGACAGGATACCCGCCGAAAACTCCGATTAGTACCGCGACAGCCGTTTTCTCGGACAGACCGAAAACAGAGCGGAATATTTTACCGATAATTCTTCCTGAAAAGCTCAGTTCACTTTTAGCCGTTAACGCCGAAACAACCATAAATGGAAAAATCGACGGAACGAGAATTTCGGCGCAAAAGTAAATACCCTTATAAATCCCGTCGGAAACCTCTTTTGAAAAGCAGATTGTAGAAATCATTAGCGCTGTTATCATAAAGACTTTTATTTTCGCCGAGCTATTGCCGATGATTTTATACATTATTTTTACTCACCGCTAATATATATGTAAAAGGGTGAAAGATAATGAGAAAAAAACGAAATAAAATTACAAACAAGCTCCCGACGGAATTTAGAAGCG
>CADBSD010000072.1 GCA_902797225.1 uncultured Ruminococcus sp.
ATCAACCTGTCTTCCCGACCATAACTTACCACTTACCACTATTACCACTTACCACTTGTAATCTTAGGACTCCGACTTTTCTTCTAAGCCCGCTCTGTCTGCTCGACATTCGCTTCCTGCTTCCTGCTTTCTCTTGCTTTAATATTAAACATAGTTTATAATGTAAGGGTAACAGGAGCAATCCGAACCTCGGTTTTGTCGGACAGCTTTTCGCCTGCCTTTTGTTAAAATGCTCGCAAACCCGTCAGGGTTTGTTCTGCTTTTGCCGCAGTCAGACGAAAATCTGCCTCGACAAAACTTCTTTGAACTTTAAACGGTTGGAATTTTAGGCGATTTGCGGTGCGGAGAATGTTAGCAGGCTGACGCCTGCTGACTGTTCGACAAGCCGTAAAGCGTCAAAATTACTCCGTTTAAAGCGTGGTTCGGATTACTTCTGTTACCCTAGCATAACTCACAAGGTTAGCATAACTCACAAGGACGGAAAACAATGTTTAAATTAAGGCGATTTTTAAAGGATTATAAGCTTCAGCTTATCGTCGGGCCGCTGTGCAAGCTGTTTGAGGCGGTGCTTGAGCTTTTCGTTCCCCTCGTTATGGCGGGAATCATCGACAACGGAATCCTGAAAAAAGATACGGGTTACATTTTTAATATGGGAATCGTCCTGCTTCTGCTTGCGGCGGTGGGCTTGAGCTCCGCGCTCGTTTGTCAGTATATGGCGTCCTACACCTCTCAGGGCGCGGGTACAAAAATCCGTGACGCGCTGTTTAAGCATATCGGCACGCTGTCACACAAACAGCTCGACGAAATCGGTACTCCCGCGCTTATTACGAGAATGACAAGCGACATCAACGCCGTACAGGCTAACGTCGCGATGACGATGAGGCTTCTTCTGAGAGCGCCGTTTCTTATTATCGGCGCGCTCGTTATGGCGTGCTTTATAAATCTGGAGCTTTCGCTGATTTTCTTCGGCGCTTCGGCGTCGATCGCGGTGATTCTTTACCTCGTTATGACAAAGTCGCTTCCGTTTTACAAGAAAATTCAGTCGAGCTTAGACAGAATTTCGCTGTTGTCGAGGGAAAACCTCTCGGGCAACAGGGTGATAAGAGCGTTCTCAAAACAAAAAGCTCAGCAGGAAAACCTCGACGGCGAAGCCGAAAATCTCTGCGCGTTATCGGTAAGAGCGGGCAGACTTTCCGCTCTGTTGAACCCCGCGACCTACGCGGTCGCTTACGGCGCGGTTATGCTGATACTCTGGTTCGGCGCGGAAAAGGTTAACTCGGGCGCGCTGATGTCGGGCGATATCGTCGCGCTTGTAAGCTATATGACTCAGATTTTACTCGCGATGATAGTTCTCGCGAATCTCGTTGTGCTTCTCTCCAGAGGCGAGGCGTCGGCGTCGAGAATAAACGAAGTTTTCGAAACCGAGCCGTCCGTTAAGCAGTTGAATACACAAAAAGTTAAAACCGATAAATCAGCTCCCGAAATAGAATTCAAGAATGTTACGTTCTCCTACGGCGAGGGCGACAGCGAGCTTGAGAACATCAGCTTTAAAATAGAGCGTTCAAGCTTCACGGGCATAATCGGAACAACAGGCTCGGGAAAATCCACGCTTCTGAGCCTTATTTTGAGATATTATGACGCGGATTTCGGAACGGTCGAGGTAAACGGCGTTGACGTAAAGAAATATCCGTTTTCCCAGCTTCGCGGAAGAATCGGCGTTGTTCCTCAGAAATCGGTGCTTTTCAGCGGAACGATCCGCTCAAATATGCTCTGGCAGAACCCGAACGCTACAGACGAACAGATTATAAAAGCGCTTAAAACCGCTCAGGCTGATTTTGCCCTTGATCTCGACAAAAGCGTCGCCCAAGGCGGAGCTAATTTCTCGGGAGGTCAGCGCCAGAGGCTTTGTATCGCCAGAGCGATAGTCGGCTCGCCCGAGCTCGTTATCCTCGACGACAGTTTTTCGGCTCTCGATTTCGCGACGGAAAAAGCGCTGAGAAGCGCGCTTCTTAAAAACAAAGACACGACATATATCGTTGTTACCCAGCGTTGCTCAACGGTTATGTCCGCGGACAAAATCCTCGTGCTCGAGGACGGAAAACTCGCGGGCGAGGGCACTCACGCCGAGCTTTTGGAAAGCTGTAAGGAATACAAGGAGATTTGTTTGTCCCAGTTAAAGGAGGCACAGCTGTGAGCGTTGTAAAAAAGATAATCAGCTACACAAAACCGCATATGTTCTATATCCTGCTCGCGCTTTTGTGCTGCGCGGTAAGCGTAGGCTTTACGCTGTATATTCCCGTTATAGTCGGAAACGCCGTTGATTTTATGATACAAAAGGGTGCTGTGGACTTTAAGGAAATAACGAGGATAATCTTGGAAATCGGTATTTTTATCGCGGTCGTGGCGGTTTTCCAGTGGCTCAGCGGGAATTTTACCAATATTATTTCAGCTCGAGTTGTTCGGGATTTACGCGGCGACGTGTTCAAAAAGCTCAACAGAGTTCCGCTTTCATATATTGATTCCAAGCCCCACGGCGATTTGATAAGCCGAATCACGAACGACGTCGAGGCGGTGGGCGACGGTCTTACCCAGGTTATCACCCAGCTTTTTTCGGGAATCGTGACAATAGCGGGAACGCTCGTGTTTATGCTCTCAATCAACGTGTGGATCGCGCTTGTGGTAGTCGTTTTGACACCGCTGTCGGTTTTAGTAGCCGCGGTTATCGGAAAAATGTGCGCCAAAAGCTTCCGTGACCAACAGCAGCTGCAGGGCGATATCAGCGCCTATGTTGAGGAAATTGTCGGCAGTCAAAAAGTAGTAAAGGCGTTCGCCTACGAGAGCCGCAGTCAAAACGAGTTCAAAAAGAAAAACAAAAAGCTGTTTAAAATCGGCTTAAAGGCTCAGTTCGCGGGAGCGCTCGCGAACCCCTGCACGAGATTTGTGAACAATATGGTATACGCGGTTACGGGTATTGTCGGCGCGCTTACCGTAGTCAGTTCCTTTATGGGCGTACTTACTATCGGTCAGCTCTCTTGTTTCCTCGCTTACGCTAACCAGTACACAAAGCCGTTTAACGAGGTAACGGGCGTGCTCACCCAGATTCAGACGGCGATTGCCGCGGGAGCGCGCGTTTTCTCGGTGCTTGAAAGCGAAAACGAGCCGATTGACAACGACAAAAAGGATATCGAAAGCGTTCGCGGAGATATTGACTTTAACCACGTAAAATTCTCCTACACTCCCGAAAAAGAGCTAATAAAGGACTTTTCTCTTTCGGTAAAAAGCGGTCGGCAGATAGCGATTGTCGGGCCTACGGGCTGCGGAAAAACTACGCTTATCAACCTTATTATGAGATTCTACGAGATTCAGTCGGGCGAAATTAAAATAGACAACATAAACACGCGCGACATAAAACGCGACAGTCTAAGGCATTTATTCGGTATGGTGCTTCAGGACAGCTGGCTGTTTTCGGGCACAATTATGGAAAATCTCCGCTACGGCAACCCCGAAGCGAGCGACGAGGAAATAATAAACGCGGCTAAGCTCAGCTACGCCCACAGCTTCATAAGAAAAATGCCCGAGGGCTATAACACAAAAATTTGTGAGGGCGCTGAAAATCTCTCCGCGGGACAAAAACAGCTTCTCTGTATAGCGAGGGCTATGGCGCTTGACCCGCCTATGCTGATTCTGGACGAGGCGACCTCGTCTATAGACACCTTAACCGAAATCCGTGTGCAGAAAGCCTTCAAAAAACTTATGAAAGGCAGAACCAGCTTTATTGTCGCGCACCGTCTTTCTACAATCAAGGAAAGCGACGTCATTCTTGTTATGAACGACGGCGATATTATCGAGCAGGGAACACACGAACAGCTGCTCAAAAAAGGCGGTTTCTACGAAAAGCTGTATAACAGCCAGTTCAGCGCCTGATTATGGGTTGACAAATGTTTTATTACTGTGATAAAATAATTTCCGATATATTTATCGGCTGTGAAAAGGAGGTTCATCTTTCCCAAGCCTCAGAGAGAAAGCGGTTGGTGTAAGCTTTCGCGCGGGGATTTTGAATGTAGCCTTTGAGCTTTCAGGCTGAAATAAAGTAGGCTTGAACGGGTTCGACCGTTATATCGACAGAGTGCGGGACTTTTTGTTCCCGAACTCGGGTGGTACCACGGACAACGTTCGCCCCGAGCTTCTTGCTCGAGGCGAATTTTAATTTTCTTCGTCAAGTGTGGGCGTTCCTATCTTAGAATTTATATCCCCCGTACGTTTATTGTCCTATGAAGTTTTGGATATAGAGGATAGGTTCTGCTGTAGACTCTTTATATTTCCACGTTAGGCGTGGACGTTCCTGTTTGACATTTTTGTCCCCCTGACCTTCTGTGTCCTATGAAGTTTTGGATAGGGAGGATAGGTTCTGCTGTAGACTCTTTAAATTTTTACTTAAAAACAGAAACAACATTAAACATCAATAAATAATAAATATAATAGAAAGGGTAGATTGTATGAGTAATCAAATGGCGAAATCGTATAATCCTAAGGAT
>CADBSD010000073.1 GCA_902797225.1 uncultured Ruminococcus sp.
TAAAATGACTTTGTGTAAGAAATTTATGAAAAGGAGTATAGTTATGAAAAAATTTTTATCTATTATTTTAACTCTCGCTTTAGCGGCGGGTATTATGATTATCCCTGTTACTGCTAACGCGGCTACAGAGTCCTTTAACCTTGAGTTGGGAAAAGAGTATTACGGTACGATTAAAGAACCGACTAAAATGTACGGAATAACGCTCGAAACCAATTCTCACGAGTACACATTTACCGTAAAGAAGAACACAAACGTTATGGTGCTCGTAGCTTCCGAGGGCGGTACAATCAACTTATCGCTCAAAAGTACCGACTACAGCTACAGCACAGGTACAAAGACCGCGCCGTTTTCAGGTATAGCGTATCTTACAAGCGACAAGACCTACAAGCTTACGCTTACAGGCTCGGGCAAGTACGGCGTCAAGGTAGCGGAAACCGATCCCGATACCGTCGCCATTAAAACTAAATCGGGTAAGGCGACTTCCACAGCCACAAAAACCGTACCGTTTACTTTTACGGGCACTTATGACTACGCCAAGGCTAATCTTTCCGTAACAAGCAGCCAGCCCAAGGTAGCTGAAGCCACATACAAGATTTCCTACGGCACAAACACAGGCGAGCTCACAATTTCTCCGAAGTATATCGGCAAAACAGTAATCACCCTTAAAATGAAGGGTAGCAACAGCGTTAAATACACGCTCTACGCTACACAGGGTTACTGGTTTGTTGCCAAGGGAAGCAAGGCGAAAGCGCCTAAGCCCGCGGGTGTTAAGAAACCGAAATGGAAAAGCTCTAAAAAGAAAGTTGCCACAATCAATAAAAAGACAGGAAAAATAAAGGCTAAAAAGGGCGGACGAGTAACCTTTACCGCTAAAAAGGGCAAGGTATCCTACAAAATCGATACCGTAGTAACCGACTACATCAAGCTCGGCAAAAAGACCTACAAGGAGCTCAAAAACACGGTAAACAATCCCGAAAAGCTCAAGATTTATAACGTATACAAGGGCTATTCGAAGCAGATTGACACCACAAGAAAAATCCCCGTTGTAGTAGTTGACTACGGCAGCACAAACGCCAACGGCGCTATGGTAAGAAATAAGATTATGGCTTACTACGACAAGGTTTATCAGGCGCACTTCACAAACGGCTGGAGTATCGACAACATTATCGGAAGAAAGAATATTAAGCCAAGCAAAATCAAGAAATAAAGTTATTAAAGGAGCTCGTTTTTAGCGGGCTCCTTTCGGCATATTCGACAATAATTGATAAATCAAATTGTACAAAAGCACAAAGAAAAAGAAATTAGCAAATAAATGAAACTTTTTTAAAAGAATTTGACACTACATAAGTAAGGAGCTTACAGATTTCTGTAAGCCTAATACAATACAGGAAGTGGTGTTATGAAACAAAAAACGATTTTTATCGGCGTTATATGGCTTCTTACGGCAGTTGCCGCTTACATATTGAATATAATAATGTACAGACCGTGAGACGGTGATTTTATGAAAAAAGAAAGTACTACCGTTCTGTTCTATTACGATAACGAGTGTGAAAACATAATACAGTAAAGAAAAGGTCGATTAATTCGGCCTTTTTGCTTTATAATTAAAATATTACAATAAATATATATTGAGAAAAAATTTTAACTGTGATATAATATTAACGATAATATGGAAATCTATAGTTTCTTGGAGGATGTCGTATGAAACTGGGTCTTGATATTGGTTCAACTACCATAAAATGCGTGGTTCTGGACGACGACAATAATTTATTATACAGTACATATCAGCGTCATTATTCTCAAATTACAGAGAAAATCGGCGAGATTCTCGAGCTTGTACGAAAAGAGGTAGACGGCGTGGAGAACGCCGCGGTCGCTATGTCGGGAAGCGCGGGAATGGGAGTCGCCGAAAGCTGCGGTATAGACTTTGTGCAGGAGGTTTACGCTACGCGTGTGGCGGCTAATACCTTTATTCCCGGTACGGACGTTGTAATCGAGCTCGGAGGCGAGGACGCCAAAATTTTATTCCTCTCAGGCGGACTTGAGGTTCGAATGAACGGAACGTGCGCGGGAGGTACAGGCGCGTTTATCGACCAAATGGCTACGCTTCTGAACGTTCCTTTGGAGGATATGGACGAGCTCGCCAAGCAGTACGAAAAGACTTACACAATCGCGTCGCGCTGCGGAGTTTTCGCCAAGACCGATATCCAGCCGTTACTGAATCAGGGCGCGCGTAAAGCGGATATAGCCGAAAGTATTTTTAACGCGGTTGTGTCCCAGACTGTCGCGGGACTTGCCCAGGGCAGAGAAATCGAGGGACAGGTCGTATATCTCGGCGGGCCGCTCACCTTTATGAGCGAGCTGAGAAACTGCTTCGATAAAACACTGAAAACCGAGGGTATATGCCCCGAGAATTCGCTGTATTACGTTGCCTGCGGAGCGGCGCTTTGCTCCAAAAAGACGATTGACTTCGACGAGATAATAGATAAGGTCAAGAACTATACAGGCACGGGCAACTTTGCCTTTAACTCTCCGCTTTTCGAGAGCGAGGAGGACTATAAAAAGTTTATCGAGCGCCACAGCAAGGCGCATGTCGAAACAAAGGATTTAAAAAGCTACAAGGGTAAGGCTTATATCGGAATGGACTCGGGCTCTACAACCGTAAAGGCGGTTGTGCTTTCCGAAAACTGCGACCTTCTGTATTCCGAATATATGCCCTCAAAGGGTAATCCCGTTGAGCTTATCAAGGGCTTTTTGGAAAAGGTATATGAGATTAACCCCGATTTGGATATAGCTTCCTCCGCCGTAACGGGCTACGGCGAGGATATAATAAAGAACGCGTTCTCGGTAGATTACGGTATAGTCGAGACGATTGCCCATTTCACCGCCGCCAAGCATTTTATGCCCGACGTTCAGTTCGTTATCGACATCGGCGGTCAGGATATCAAGTGCTTTAAAATCCATAACGGCACTATAGACAACCTGTTCTTAAACGAGGCGTGTTCCTCGGGCTGCGGAAGCTTTTTGCAGACCTTCGCGAACGCTTTGGGCTATTCTATCGAGGATTTCGCGAACAAGGGTATCTACGCCAAACACCCCGTTGACCTCGGCTCACGCTGTACGGTATTTATGAACAGCTCCGTAAAACAGGCGCAAAAGGACGGCGCGACAATCGAGGATATCTCCGCGGGACTGTCGCTGTCGGTAGTTAAAAATGCGCTCTATAAGGTTATAAGAGCTACATCTCCCGACGAGCTCGGCAGACGCGTCGTAGTTCAGGGCGGTACCTTCCTCAACAACGCCGTGCTCAGAGCCTTTGAGCAGGAAATGGGCGTTGAGGTGGTAAGAAGTAATATCGCGGGACTTATGGGCGCGTACGGCGCCGCGCTCTACTCAATGCAAAAGGTTAAGAATAAAGAAAATCCGAAATCGACTATCGCCGATAAGGATTATCTCGATAATTTTGTACACGAAATCAAAGTCACAAACTGCGGGCTTTGCAACAATAACTGCCGCCTTACGGTAAATACATTCTCGGGCGGAAAGAAATTTATCGCGGGCAACCGCTGCGAGCGTCCGATTACGAGAAAAGCCCCGAACAACGACAACAACATCTTCGCCTATAAGCTTAAGCTTCTCTCGGAGTACAAGCCGCAAGAGGGCAGGAGAGGTACTGTCGGAATTCCTATGGGACTTAATATGTATGAGCTTTTACCGTTCTGGTGGAGATTCTTTACCGAGCTGGGCTTCAAGGTTATTCATTCTCCCTATTCGAACAGGAAGATTTACCAGAAAGGCCAGCAGACTATCCCCAGCGATACTGTCTGCTTCCCCGCGAAGCTCGTTCACGGTCACGTTCAATGGCTTTTAGACCAGGGCGTTGAAAATATTTTCTACCCCTGTATGTCCTACAACTTCGACGAGGGAATGAGCGACAATCACTATAACTGCCCCGTAGTCGCCTACTATCCCGAGGTTATCAAAAACAATATGAAGGGTATCAGGGATATCAACTTCATTATGCCGTATCTCGGTATACACCGTCCCAAGGATTTCCCGAAAAAGGCTTACGAGAATTTACAGCGCTACTTCCCGAGCCTTACCTTAGGCGAGGTCAAGGCGGCGTCGAAAGCCGCTTACCAGGAGTATCACGATTACTTCTCCAAGCTGAGAATCAAGGGCGACGAGATTATCGCCGACGCCGAGCAAAAGGGCAAGGAGATTATCGTACTGGCGGGACGTCCTTATCATATAGACCCCGAAATCAACCACGGTATCGACAAGCTTATCGCGGGCTTTAACGTCAGCGTAGTCAGCGAGGACGTTGTCAGCGCGAGAGCGCCGCATTTCAACACGGCGGTATTGAACCAGTGGACTTACCACTCCCGCCTCTACGCCGCCGCGAACTATATCGCGACGCGCGACGATATGCAGCTTGTACAGCTCGTTTCGTTCGGCTGCGGAGTTGACGCTATCACCACCGACGAGGTGCGCGAGATACTCGAGCGAAATAAAAAGATTTATACACAGATTAAAATAGACGAAATCACAAACCTTGGAGCGGTTAAAATTCGAATCAGAAGTCTTTTATCCGCTATTGAGAAAGAATAAGAGGAAGCTATGGCACAGTTAAAGTACGACGAAAACGGCCGTCTGCTCTTTACTAAAGAGATGAAGGACGAGGGATATACGATCCTTGCCCCCTCGATGGCGCCGATTCATTTCAGCATAATCAAAAACGTGTTCGTTCACGCGGGCTATAATCTCGAGCTTGTGGACACCACAGGCCCTGAAATCGCCCAGACAGGCTTGAAATATGTCCATAACGACACATGTTACCCCGCGCTTCTTGTTATCGGACAGCTTATTCACGCGCTCCAGTCGGGTAAATACGACGTAAACAAAACCGCGCTTATGATTACCCAGACAGGCGGCGGCTGCCGAGCGAGCAACTATATATTCCTGCTCAGAAAAGCGCTTAAAAAAGCGGGCTTTTCTCAGGTTCCCGTTATTTCGCTTTCTATGGGTATGGAGAAGAACCCGGGTTTCCACCTGACAGTTCCGCTTATAAGAAGATTTGTCGCGGGACTCGTGTACGGCGACGCGCTTATGCTTCTCTCTAACCAGACAAAGCCCTACGAGGTCAAAAAAGGCGAGAGTATGGAGCTTGTCGACAAATGGGTAAAACAGCTTACCGACGATTTCGCGAAGGGCGATAGCTACCGTCCGAAGGAAATCGCCGTGTATCTCGATAAAATCTGCAAGAGCTTCTCTAAAATCGAGCTCAACAAAACACCTAAGGTCAAGGTCGGCGTGGTAGGCGAAATTTACGTTAAATACGCCCGCCTCGGAAACAACGATTTGGAGAATTTCCTCGCCGAGCAGGATTGCGAGGTTAATCTCCCGGGTATTATGGGCTTTGCTCTTTTCAAGGTCGACAACCGTCTGGAGGATATACGTCTTTACGGCGGAAGCAGAGCGAAATATCAGGTTTGTTCCGTGCTTTTTAACTATCTTACAAAGCTTGAAAGCATGGTGATAAAATACTCCAAGAAATACGGCTTCACTCCTCCTGGGGAATACGCCCACATCAAAAAGCTTGTTAAGCCCGTTATCGGCTACGGATCGAAAATGGGCGAGGGCTGGCTTCTTACAGCGGAAATGCTTGAGCTCGCCGAGAGCGGATACGAAAATATCGTCTGCGCTCAGCCTTTCGGCTGTCTGCCGAACCACATCAACGGCAAGGGCGCTGTAAGAAAGATAAAAGAGCTCAATCCAAAGGCTAATATCGTAACCATAGACTACGACCCCGGCGCTCCTAAGGTTAACCAGGAGAACAGAATCAAGCTTATGCTCGCCGTAGGTAAAGAGGAACTTGAGAAATAATTATTGTTTTCAAAGTATAAAAACCGATTAATCACTTTTTAAAAGCGGTTAATCGGTTTTCGTTTACCTTATTTGCTTCAGTAAATAATACAAAATTACGCTGCTCGCGGTTTTGCGGATTCCTTCTCGGGAGTTGTCTTTCGCGTCAGCGAGAAGTCCCTTGATAATCAGCGTTTCTTTTTCGGACGAAACGGCGAAATACACAAGCCCGACGGGTTTATCCTTTGTAGCTCCCGTGGGGCCCGCGATACCCGTTGTGGAAACGCCGTAGTCCGCGTCGGCGAGTTCTCTTACGCCTTTTGCCATTTGAGCGGCGGTCTCGGGCGATACCGCGCCGACAGTATTCAGCGTTTCATTATCTACGCCGAGGATTTTATTCTTTATACGGTTCGCGTAGGAGCATATCCCGCATTCAAAAACGGAGCTTGAACCGCTCACCTCGGTAATTCGTTTACTTACAAGCCCGCCAGTACAGCTCTCGGCTGTAGATACTTTTTTGTTAATCGGGATAAGCTTTTTTACGACTAAAGCTTGAAGCTCATTTTCGTTAAGGTTTTCATTTTTTAACTGCCTGTAAAACTCAGAGGCGGTAATTTCAATCATATAAATCAGCCTTTCAATAAAATAAAAGTGAATTTTTACACAAAAAGTACAAATTTATTGTACCACAAACATATTTGTTATTGCAATACGTTTAAAAATTTGCTAAACTATAATACAAAGGGTTTGATATTATGCCATGGTTTTTTACCGATGTGGAAATCAATTCAAATATTTTTAATATTGAGGGCGAAACCGCGCGCCATATTTCAAAAAGTCTTAGAATGAAACGCGGCGAGGAGCTGACGCTTATTTCGCCCGCGGGAGTTCAGCACGACTGCGAGATAGAGGGCTTTTTTGACGACGTAGTCAGCGTGGGCGTTAGGAAAAGCTATCCGTGCTTAAACGAGCCCGAAACAAATGCGACGCTTTACCAGGCTTTACCGAAGGGCGATAAAATGGAGCTGATTATCCAGAAATGCGTGGAGCTCGGAATTACGAAAATAGTTCCTGTTATTTCGGCGCGGTGTGTATCGCGTCCCGACGAGAAATCGCTCAAAAAGAAGCTTGTCCGCTGGAATAAAATCGCGAAAGAAGCCGCTCAACAGTCGCGCAGGGGCATTGTGCCCGAGGTGGCGCGGGCTGTAAGCTTTAAAGAAGCGGTAAAGAGCTCACAGGAAAACGACGTTAATCTGCTTTTCTACGAGCTGGGCGGCAAGAGTATAAAAACTATCCTGAAATCCAAGCCCCGTAAAGTCGGATTTTTTGTCGGCAGCGAGGGCGGTTTTGAGGAAAAAGAGGTAGAGCTCGCGCTTGATAACGGAATACAGACGGCGACTCTCGGTAAACGTATCCTGAGAGCCGAAACAGCTCCCATAGCGGCGCTTTCTGTCATAATGTACGAACTAAATGAAATGGACAATATTTCAACAACAGGAAAGGAGTTTGAATATGATCGGAATAATTTGTGCATTGAAAATTGAAGTTGAGGGACTTAAAGAGCTTATGGAAAACCCCGAGGTTATGAAAAAAGCGGGGCTCGAGTTTATAAGCGGAAAGATTTTTGACAAGGACGTTGTGCTTTTGGAGTGCGGAATCGGCAAGGTTAACGCCGCTATCGGCACACAGATTATGATTGACTCCTTCAGCCCCGACGTGATAATAAACTCGGGAATCGCGGGAAGTCTTTCTAAGGACCTCGTAGTAGGCGATATGGTTATTTCCAAGGACTGCGTAGAACACGATATCAACTGCACCGCTCTTGACGAGCCGAGAGGACAGATTTCCTTTACCGACGAAAAGAGAATAGATATCCCCGCTGATAAGGATACATACGAGAAGCTTGCCGAGTGCTGTAAAAACCTCGGAGCTCACGTAAGACTCGGCAGAATCGCTACAGGCGATATGTTCGTAAGCTATGTAAGCCAGCGTGAAAACATCGCCTACGAGTTCGGAGCTCTCTGCTGCGAAATGGAGGGCGGAGCTGTAGGTCACGTTTGCTACAGAAACAACGTTCCGTTCGCGATTTTACGCTCCATAAGCGATGACTTGAAGTTCAACAAGGCGGTGGACTACGACCAGTTCAGCCAGCTTGCCGCCGACAGAACAATTAAGGCGCTTAAAAAATTCATTCAGCTTGATTAATAATAAAAATAATAAAAAAGTATCCGAATACGCTCGTCGTATAAGGATACTTTTTTTGAGAGGTAAATAATTCTGTAAATAATTTGACAATTACGCTTTAATAGAGTAAAATAGTGTAGTTATGTGTAACTGTAATAAATCTTATAAAGCAAGGTTTTGCAAATTTTAAAATGAATTGAGGAATACAAATGCAGCTAACAGGCGCGGAAATCATTTGTGAGTGTCTAATTGAACAGGGCGTTGATACCGTTTTCGGCTATCCCGGCGGAGCGGCTTTAAACACATACGACGCTTTGTATAAGTACAGCGATAAAATAAACCACATTCTCACGGCTCACGAGCAGGGAGCGGCGCACGCCGCCGACGGTTACGCCAGAGCCACGGGTAAGGTCGGAGTTTGTATTACAACCTCGGGCCCCGGAGCTACAAATACCGTAACGGGTATAGCTACCGCGAATATCGACAGTATACCTATGGTTATTATTACGGGTAACGTTAACACAAACTTGCTCGGACGCGACAGCTTTCAGGAGGTTGATATCGTCGATATCGTAAAGCCGATTACGAAGGGAAGCTATCTCGTTAAGAGAATCGAGGATTTAGCTCCCGCTTTAAGAACGGCTTTCGCTATGGCTATGGACGGCAGAAAAGGCCCTGTGCTTATAGATGTTCCCAAGGATATCACAGCTCAGATGACCGATTTCAGAGCGATTAAACCCGCCGAAAGAAAGAAAAAAGAGGTCGACAACGCTGAGAAGATTTCAAAGGCGGTTGAGCTCATAAACAAGTCCCAATATCCGATTATTTACGCGGGCGGCGGCGTAATCAGCGCCGACGCTTCCGAAGAGCTTTTGAAGTTCGCCGAGAAAATCGACGCTCCCGTATGCTGTTCGTTAATGGGACTCGGAGCGATTCCCGCCAGCCACAGGCTCAATATGGGTAATCTCGGTATGCACGGCACATACGCTACCGGTATGGCTACCGAAAAATGCGACCTTATTATCGCGGTAGGAGCGAGATTCTCCGACCGTGTAGCGGGCAATCCGAAAAAATTCGGCGAGCAGGCTAATATTATTCATATAGATATTGACGAAAATGAAATTGACAAAAACGTCCACACCGATGACCATATTATCGGCGACACAAAGGACGTTTTGGAAATACTTAATAACCACGTTGAAAAGCAGAACCATACTCAGTGGCTTGTTCAGCTTGAAATCTGGAAGGGCGAGCATGTCGCTCCCAGAGAAAAGCTCGGCGACTATATGTCCGCTCTGGATGTGCTGCTCAAAATCAACGACGTTAAAAAGCCCGAGGATATTATCGCTACTGACGTAGGTCAGCACCAGATGTGGGTTGCGCAGTTCTCCGAAATTGAAAGGCCGAGAACTCTTTTGACCTCAGGAGGTATGGGCACAATGGGCTTCGGAATGGGCGCGGCGCTCGGCGCGCAGTGTGCGTTCCCAAGAAAACGCGTGTTCCTCGTAACGGGCGACGGCAGCTTCCATATGAACTTGAACGAGCTTGTAACGCTCAAGTCGTACAACCTGCCCGTTGTTGTTATTGTGTTCAACAACAGCGTGCTCGGTATGGTAAGACAGTGGCAGAAGCTTTTCTACGGAAGCCGTTTCTCCCAGACAGACCCCAAACGAGCTACTAATTTCGTTAAGGTTGCCGAGGCGTTCGGAATCCCCGCGTTCAGACTCGATAAGGCTGAGGACATCGACGAGGTATTCGACAAAGCGCTCGGTATGGGCGGTCCTGTGCTTATCGACTGTGTTATAAGCCCCGACGCGAACGTACTCCCGATGATTCCCCCGGGAAAGACTGTTAAGGATATCGTAACCGAGATGTAAATTGGGTGTCCCGA
>CADBSD010000074.1 GCA_902797225.1 uncultured Ruminococcus sp.
AAAGTATGCGGGAACTGTAATAACAGCCTGTGTAACAGTTTCGCCGAGATAAGCCTCAGCGTCAGCCTTCAACTTCTGGAGAATCATAGCTGAAATCTCCTGAGGAGTGAAGTTCTTGCCGTCAATATTTACCTTATAGGAAGTACCCATTTCTCTTTTGATAGAGGAAACTGTTTTGTCGGGGTTTGTGATAGCCTGGCGCTTAGCGACCTGACCTACCATTCTTTCGCCGTCCTTGGAAAAAGCCACTACTGACGGTGTTGTTCTTGAACCTTCCGCGTTAGCGATTACGACGGGCTCGCCGCCTTCAATAACAGCTACGCATGAATTTGTTGTACCTAAGTCTATACCTATTGTTTTTGCCATAATAATTACCTCCGTAAAATATATAAATTAGATTTTTGATAAAGTTTTGATTACTCCGAAAAGTTAATCGCAGTTCGCTACCTGAACCATAGCGTGGCGTATAATTTTATCGCCGAGCTTATAGCCCTTCTGGAACACGGCTGAGATTTTGTTTTCGCCGAGCTCGTCGCTCTCGATTTTAGCGACAGCGTTGTGGAGATTAGGATCAAAATCGTCGCCTACCTCGCAGAAAGCCTCGACCTTGAGTTTAGTAAAGGAAGCCTTAAGCTGTTCGCCTACGAGCTCTATGCCCTTTTTGAACTCCTCGGGCGCGTCTTTCATATTCTGCAAAGCCATTGTAAGGCTGTCGGCCACGGGAAGAAGCTCCTCGACCGCCTTCGCGGTAGCGTCGTCGTAAATCCCGAGCTTTTCCGAGGACGTGCGCTTGCGGTAGTTGTCATACTCCGCAGCAAGGCGCATACGCTTATCCTTTTCCTCCTCAAGCTCTTTTTCAAGCTTTTCGATTTTCTCGTCGGATTTACTCTTTTTAGCCTTTTTCTTTTCTGCCTTTTTAGGTTTTTCTTCTTTTTCCTCAACCTTTTCCTCGGCTTCGGGAGCAGTGTCCTTTTTTGTTTCTTCGCTCATTTTATCATCCCTTTCTCACTAATTCGCTTATAAGCTGCGATACCGTTTTCGCGGTAAACTCGATAATCGAAACCGCTTTTTTGTAATCGAACCGCATTGAGCCTATAAGCGCCAGCGTTCCCGCAGGCTGATTTTCGATTGTATACCTCGCGCTTATAAGGGAGCTTCGCCTCAGAAGCGGCGAGGGATTTTCTCTGCCTATATATATGTTAGTGCCGTCGGGCACATTACCAAGCGTTTTTTCACATTCGCTTTCGCTGCCTAGAAACTCGAGTATGCTTCTCGCGGACACCAAATCCAAATCGCTCTGGTAGAGCAGTCTTGTCGTGCCCGAGGTATAGATATTTATACCCGACGCCTCGAAGCAGGCGTCCATTACCGCCGTGAGCATATCGGGCATCAGAAGTCCGAGTTCTCCGAACGACGCGGCAAACGTCTGGGCAAACGGCTGGTTCACACAGCTCAGCGGCCGTCCCGCGAGCGCCTCGTTTAAGGAGCGGTCAAAAACGTTGAGCATTTCGGGCGTGATATCGAAGTCACAGCGGAAAAGTCTGCTTTTTACCATTCCCGAGGAGGTTATAAGCACCAGCATCGAGGTGTAACGTCCTGTCTGTACGAATTTGATCCTGTGTACACGAGCGTCTTCCCCCGGCGGAGTAGTCGCGACGGCTACGGTCGAGAGCAGCTCCGAAAGTATTTCCCCCGCGGATTTCAATATCCGCTCGGGCGCGTCAAACGAGCTCTGGAGCTTGTTTTCGATATAACGCTTTACCCCGTCGTCAGGCTCCCGCGCTTCAAGGATGTTGTCCACATAGTAGCGGTAACCCTGCTCTGTAGGTATTCTTCCCGCTGAGGTATGGGGCTGAATCAGAAAGCCTTTCAGCGTTAAGTCCGCTAACTCGTTTCGGATTGTGGCGGAGCTTACGTTGAGGTCTTCGCTGTTCTGGAGCGTTTTTGAGCCGACAGGCTCGCCGCAGGCGATATAGTTTTCAATTACGGCAGCGAGGATTTTCTGTTTTCGCGGAGCAATTGTCATTTGTTTTTCCTCGGCTATTTCATAATTGTTTTTCAAATTAGCACTCGCTTGCTTAGAGTGCTAATTCTTACAGTTAATAATGTAGCACTAAAGTCAGAAAAAGTCAATACCATTCATCAAATTTTTTATTTCTTTTCACAAAGCCTTCATTTTAAGCGGCTTTGAGCGTATAAACAAATTTGAAAATATGTTGACTTTACGGCTTTTTGTTCCTATAATAACTACTGTAGGTGATAATTATGGAGATAAAAGAAATAATGTATCTCGTCCTCTGGGCGGGACTCGGGCTTTACTGTATATTATCCGCAAGAAAGATAAGTCCTATACTATATCTGTTCGGCGGATTTTTCGCGTTTATGTTTTCGTGGTATCTTATAAACGACCTTATCGCCACGGATTTGTTCAGCGGTATATATAATATTGTATTCCGCTCTATTTGCGCCGCTTTTCTTTTGGTCGCTGTAATTATTTACGTTGTATTAAAGAAAAAGAGGCAATAAAACATATATACAGCGCGGTTTCGGGCGGATAATACCCGCTATTGAAAAATTTTTGAAAAAATTTAAAAAATCTCTTGCATTTTGCGTTTAATAATGTTATTATACTATGTACGTGACTAAAGATATAGGATTTTAAATTATAAGGAGGTACGACAATGCCTAACATTAAATCAGCTAAAAAGCGCGTTAAGGTTATTGCTACAAAAACTGCTCGCAATAAGGACACAAAGTCCGCTCTTAAAACAGCTATCAAGAAAGCTTACGTTGCTATCGAGAATAACGCTGACAATAAGGCTGAGGCAGTTAGCTTTGCTGTAAAGAAGATTGACCAGGCCGCGGCTAAGGGTATTCTTCATAAGAATAAGGCGGCAAGAAGCAAGTCCAATCTCGCGAAGCGTCTTAACGCAAGCGCTTAATTTTAAAATCAACTTATATTCCCGACCATGTAGGTCGGGAATTACTTTTTTGTAACCCATTTATCCCTTAAAACTGTTGACTTTTTCTAAAAAACTGTTATTATAATTATATACTATATTACAAATACTAATTCTCGGTAAAGATTAGTTAGAATCGGGAGGATAAAATGGAGAAGAAAAGTAAATTCGGTTTTATTATCGCTATAATTTCATTTGTCGCGGCAACAAGCGCCGCTCTTACAGCGTTCTTTATTGTTCGCGAGAAAAAGAAGAAGGACGACGAGGAGCTTATGAACTACCTCGATTGTTCTATCGAATAAACTTAAAAACCGCGGTCGGGATTTCCCGACCGTTTTTCTGTTTCGCTTAGTTTTCGCTGATTTCGCGCAGCTTATTTGATTTTGTTATTAATATTTTACCGTAATCGGTCTTTAAAAATCCCAGACGCTTGAATTTTCCGAGAGTTTTACTTACCGTTACGCGCGACACGCCGACGATTCCCGCTATTTCCTCGTGGGTAAGCTTAACGACGTTATCGCCGTCCGCCGATTGGAGCAGCAGCCGCGCGATTCGTCCGTCGGCTTTCATAAACGCCATTGAATCTATCTGAGCGGAGAGCTGGCGGATCCTCGACGCCTGGATTTCCAGAAGCTCCATAGCAAGCTGAGGGTTTTCCTTTATAAGCGAAAGAAGCTTCTGCTCGTTTACGGCGACGAGCTCTATATTAGTAAGCGCGCAGGCGGAGCTTATTCTCGGCATTTTGTCGAAAAACGCCGCCTCGCCGAGTATTTCGCCGCTCGAGGCTGTGGAAAGCGTTTTTTCCATTCCGTCGGGAGAGGTCATAACCACCTTTACTCTGCCTTTTTTAAGGTAGTAAAAGTAATCGGCTTTATCGCCCTGGTGGTAAATTATCGAGCCTTTCGATATTTTCCGCGACGCCGCGTCGTTTTCGAAAATATATTGGAGCTTTTTGTTTATATAGGATTTGTTTTCCATAGGCGTTTCCCTTCAGGCAGCGCGGACACTGCGGTTTTGTTATAATTAATCGCTTAGATTGTAACATAGTTTACAATCTTTTGGCAAGAGAAAAAATATAATTAGATATGATATTATAAAATAACAGAGAGGTGTTTTTTATGGGAATGACTATGTCCCAGAAAATTTTAGCCGCTCACGCGGGTCTGCCCGAGGTCAAGGCAGGCCAGCTTATCGAGGCTAAGCTGGATTTAGTTTTAGGCAACGACGTTACAACGCCTGTTGCTATCAATGTTTTTGAGGAAAACGGCGCGACTTCTGTATTCGACAATACAAAAATCGCGATGATTATGGACCACGTCACTCCGAACAAGGATATCAAGGCGGCAACTCTGGTTAAGCAGAGCCGCGATTTCGCCGAGAAGTACAATATCACAAACTACCGCGACGTAGGCGAAATGGGTATTGAGCACGCGCTTTTACCCGAAATGGGACTTGTAGGCCCCGGGTGTCTTTGTATCGGCGCGGACTCCCACACCTGTACATACGGAGCTCTCGGTGCTTTTTCAACGGGCGTAGGCTCTACCGATATGTGCGCGGGTATGATAAGCGGCAAGGCGTGGTTCAAGGTTCCCGCCGCCGTTAAGTTCAATCTCATCGGCAAGCCTCAGGGCTTTGTAGCGGGCAAGGACGTAATCCTTCATATTATCGGAAAAATCGGCGTTGACGGCGCGCTTTATAAATCCATGGAATTCACAGGCGAGGGCGTTAAGTACCTCAACATTGACGACAGACTTTGTATCGCCAATATGGCGATTGAGGCGGGCGCTAAAAACGGTATCTTCCCTGTTGACGACATTACGCGCGAATACTGCGAGAACCGTTATCAGGGCACTCCCGTTGAGTTTGAGGCTGACGAGGACGCCGTATACGACGAGGAATACACTATCGACCTCTCCGAAATCCGTCCCACAGTAGCTTTCCCGCATCTCCCCGAGAACACAAAAACAGTAGATGAAATCGGCGAAACCGAGGTTAAAATCGACCAGGTTGTTATCGGCTCGTGCACAAACGGACGTATCTCCGATTTAAGAGCGGCGGCAAACGTACTCAAGGGCAAAAAGCTCTCAAAGGGCGTACGCTGTATCGTTATCCCCGGAACGCAGAAAATCTGGCGTCAGGCTATGCACGAGGGACTTTTCGACATATTTATTGACGCGGGAGCGGTAGTTTCCACTCCGACCTGCGGACCTTGTCTGGGCGGACATATGGGTATTCTCGCCGCGGGAGAAAAGGCAATCTCGACAACCAACCGCAACTTTGTAGGCAGAATGGGCCACGTAGACAGCGAGGTTTATCTCGCGTCGCCCGCCGTAGCCGCGGCGAGCGCCGTTACGGGATACATCACAAATCCCGAAAAGATATAAGGAGGAATACTGTTATGCAAAACGCGAAAGGCAGAGTACATAAATTCGGCGATAACGTGGACACAGACGTAATTATCCCCGCGCGTTATCTCAACACCGCCTCCCACAAGGAGCTCGCGGCTCACTGTATGGAGGATATAGACAAGGAATTTGTTAAAAACGTTCAGGACGGCGATATTATGGTCGCCACTAAAAACTTCGGCTGCGGTTCTTCAAGAGAACACGCTCCTATCGCAATCAAGGCGAGCGGAATAAGCTGTGTAATCGCTTCGAGCTTCGCGAGAATCTTTTACCGCAACGCGATCAACATCGGGCTTCCTATCGTAGAATGTCCCGAGGCGGCTGAAGCGATTAACGACGGCGACACGGTAAGCGTTGATTTCAACACAGGCGTTATCACCGACGAAACCACGGGAAAAATCTTCCAGGGCGAACCGTTCCCCGAGTTTATCCAGAACATTATCGCTAAAGGCGGACTAATCAATTCAATCAAGGGCTAAAATATAAAGCTAATATTTCACAAAAAAGGTCGGGCGTAAAATTTACGCTCGACCTTAATACTGTCTATTATTAAATTAAACCTAAGACCCGCCATTGATGACGTTTCACTCCGAAAAAAACCTGTCCAAAGGCGGCTACGGCTCTCGGGACACCC
>CADBSD010000075.1 GCA_902797225.1 uncultured Ruminococcus sp.
CTGCTCGACATACGCTTACCACTTATCACTTACCACTTACCACTCGTAAAGAAAAGCACCGACTTTTCTTCTAAGCCCGCTCTATCCTTAAGCGGCTTCCCGCTTCCCGCTTAAAAACTCATTTCTCCTTCGACTTTGACAGCAGTCCCGCTATAACCGAGCCCGATACGGCGGCGCAGATTCCTCCCGCGGCGGCGGTTAGCGCTCCCGTGATTATTCCTACGGCGCCGTTTTCGTTCACCGCCTTTTCTACTCCCGAAGCCATAAGATATCCGAAGCCCGATATGGGCACTGTCGCTCCCTGTCCCGCGAAATCGACGAACGGCTTGTACAGCCCGAGAGCCGTGAGAATCACGCCCGCTACGGTAAAGCCTGTCAGTATTCTCGCGGGAGTCAGCGAGGTTTTGTCAATTAAAAGCTGTCCGATAACGCAGATAAAACCGCCTGTAATAAAAGCGATAACATAGTCCATAATTTTTCTTCCTTTGTTTTTTCTGTTTTTTTAAAAGCTTTAAGCAACAAGAAAGCGCGTCCGCCTTTCGTGTATATTACGATTATACAGATTGTTGTACTTTCCTGCCAAATAAATAATGTGATAGTTTTCTGAAAATTTGTGAAGCACTTCTGATTTTTTGATTTATTATGCCCCAAAAAATGATTTTTATGTTATACTGTTTACGTTACAATAAATTATTATGCCCTTAAAAGGAGTGAAAAGCATGGTTGAGGTTAAAAACCTGACTAAGCGCTACGGAAACGTAACCGTTGTTGACGATATCAGCTTTTCGGTGGACAACGGTGAAATCCTCGGCTTTCTCGGCCCTAACGGCGCGGGTAAAAGCACGACGATGAATATGATTACGGGTTATATTTCGTCCTCAAGCGGTACTGTTACCGTGAACGGAGCGGAAATTCTTGACAACCCCAAAAAGGCGAAAAGCGATATCGGCTATCTTCCCGAGATTCCTCCGCTGTACATTGATATGACGGTGAGAAAATATCTGGAGTTTATGTTCGACTTAAAAAAGGTCAAGCTCCCGAAGAAAGAACACATCAGCGAGGTTATGCGCCTCGTTAAAATTACGGATGTGTCCGAGCGAATCATAAAGCACCTCTCGAAAGGTTACCGCCAGAGAGTCGGCTTTGCTCAGGCGCTTCTCGGAAATCCGCCTATCCTTATTCTCGACGAGCCCACCGTAGGTCTTGACCCGCAGCAGATTATTGAAATGCGCGCGCTTATACGCAACCTCGGCAAAAAGCACACCGTTATTTTCTCCTCCCACGTGCTGTCGGAGGTTTCCGCGATTTGCGACAGGATTATCGTTATCTCGAACGGTAAAATCGTAGCCGACGAAAAGGCGGAGAATTTAAGCTCGTCTATCTCGGGCGAACAGAAGCTCAGGCTTGATATCGAGGGCTCTGTTTCCACCGTGCTCGACGCTTTGAAGGTTATTCCCAACGTAATAAAAATCCGCAAGCAGCACGATATAAAGGACAACACCGCGCGTTATCTTGTCGAGTACAAGAACGGCACCGACGTCAGACGCGACGTGTTTAAGGCGGTGGCTAACGCGGGCTGCGTTATACTCGATATGCAAAACGGAAACGAAACTCTGGAGGACAGCTTCCTGAAGCTCGTCAGCCAGGACCAGACAAAAAATATGGTAGGAGGCGCGAGATAAATGGGCGCGATATTTAAAAGAGAGCTTGGCTCTTACTTTAACTCTGCTACCGCTTACATTGTTATGGCGGTATTCTTCGGATTCGCGGGTTTGTTTTTCACTGTAACCTGTTTTATGTCGAACACCTCTAATCTGAGCTACGTGTTCAGTAATATGTTCGTAATCATCGTATACCTCACTCCGATTATAGCTATGAAAAGCTTCAGCGAGGAAAAGCGCCAGAAAACCGACCAGGCGCTTCTGACCTCTCCCGCTTCGCTGTTCGAGATAGTTGTCGGTAAATTCTTAGGCGCGGCAACGCTTTACGCGATTTGCTGTTCAATTTTCTTTGTGTTCGGCGCGGTAATCCAGATGTTTACCCCCGCGAACTGGCCCGTTATAATCTGTACAACTATCGGTATCCTGCTTTTAGGCGGAGCTCTTATCGCGATCGACGTATTTATCAGCGCGCTCACCGAAAGCCAGGTCATCGCCGCTATCGTGGGTATCGCCGTAGGCTTCGTAATCTATATGATGAGCAATTTTGTTTCTATGGTAAGCTCGGTAGAATGGCTTTCAGGTCTTCTCAACTCGATTTCATTCACAAATTATTATATGAATTTCACATACGGTATTCTCGATTTAAAGGATGTTGTTTTCTTCTTAAGCGTAATCGCGCTGTTTTTGTTCTTCACTATCCGCGTATTCGAGAGAAAACGCTGGAGCTAAGGAGGTATGGAAATGAGTAAAAAAGAAATAATCGAAAACAATACCCCCGAAACCTCAGAAACAGTGACAACCGAGAAAAAACAGGGTAAGCTTAAAACCTTTTTTAAATCCAGAAAAACCAAGCGCGGAACAATAGCGACCGCTATCACCGCGGTGTTTATCTGTCTTATCGTGCTCTTAAACTACGTAACGGGACTTCTTACGGAAAGATTCCCGAGCTTACAGTTCGATATGACCTCCTCCCAGAGCTACCAGCTCCAGAAGGACACGACGGAATATATCTCACGCCTGAAAAACGACGTTACAGCCTACGTCCTCGCCAGAGAAAGCACCTTCAAAAGCGGAATGAACGCGGGCTCGGGAGCTCAGTATTTCGTTCAGGCGGATAAGCTTTTAAAGAAAATGGACGCCGCAAGCGACAAGCTCACCGTTAAGTTTATCGACCTGTCCGCGAATCCGACCTTTACGGGCAAATACAAAAATATCGACTGGAATTCCCAGAACGCGCAGAACCTCATAATCGTAGACGCGGGCGACAGCTACACCGCGCTTTCTCTCGAGGATTGCTTCGAATACAACACCGACGATTATTCCTATACGGGAACATATACCTACACAGGTACAAAAATCGAGCAGGCTGTCGTAACGGGTATCCTCGACGTGACGACCGAAAACAAAATCGGCGTGGACTTTATCACAGGCTCGGGCGAGGAAAAGGACACCTATACCTCGTTTATGACTCTGCTCAAACAGAACGCCTACGCGACAAAGGAGATTAACCTCACAACCCAGAAGCTGAGAAAATCCTCCAAAATCGCGGTTCTCTACGCTCCTACCGTAGACCTTTCGAAGGAAGCGGCAAAGAAGCTTTCCGACTGGCTCGACAACTCGGGTGAAAAAGGCAAAAACCTGATTTATATTCCAATGGACGTTAAAACGGAAACTCCCAACCTTGACGCGATATTAGAGGAATACGGACTTGAGGTTACCGACGGTATGGCTTTCTGCCGCAGCGACAAATACGTTATTCAGAACAACTATATGTTCCTCACCGACTATAATAACGACACCTACACCTCAAGCTTAAAGGACTCGAGTATCCCGACTATCGTTTACAACACCAGAGATATAAAGATAAAGGATAAAAACCTCGCGAAACCGCTTCTGAGCGTTGAGTCCGACGTCGGAGTTATTCCGTTCAGCGTTGACCCCTCCGAATTCAAGAGCGAGGACGATATCCAGAAGTACATTAAAAAGAGCATAAACCCCGCGGCTATCGGTACAAGAACCGCGAGCGACAAATCCTCCAATATCGCGGTGTTCGGCTCTCCCTATATGTTCACAAGCACGTTCCTTTCCACCTCCTCCTACAATAACGCGAATTATATCGTTAACTTCTGCAACACCGTTACCAACCGCGGCGATATGGGTATAACCATTAACTCGGCGGGCGTCGACGACAAGGAGCTCGGAATCACGAGCACCGCGACCGTCAACGCGGTAGGCACGATCTTCATCGGCGTAATTCCGCTTATAATTCTTATAATCGGACTTGTAATATTTATCCGCAGGAGGATTAAATAATGAGCGAAGAACTGAAAAACAACGAGGCTGTAGTCGAAAACGACAAGGACTACGAGGATATTCTCGAAAAATTTGAAAATCCGAAGGAAAGCTCAGCCCCGAAAAAGAAGAAAAACAGTCATATAAAAACCCTCGTCGCCGTAGTCGCGGCGGCGGTGGTGCTGGCGGGCGTCGGAGCGGCTCTGCTGTTCGCGCCCAACCAAACCGACAGCGGAAAAACCAAAGGCCCCGCTACGGTAAAACAGAACGTAAAGAATAATGTCCACGAGGTTCAGGTAAAAACCGATAATAACGGAAAGATAAAGGAAAACGGCAGCGGCTCTTTCCTTAAAAAAGTTCCCGCGGACATTAAGGAAATCAACGTTAAGAACAAGAAATCCGAATACACTATCACCTCCTACACCCCGAAAATCAAAACCAAGGAAACAGACCCCGAAACGGGTAAGACAAAATATAAAACCGACGCGACGGTCTACAAGCTTTTAGGCTATGAGGGCTTCAAGCTTCAGGACGGCGCTCCCGACGAGGTGGCAAGCTCCTGTACCACGCTGAAGTTCAATTCCGTTTCCTCCGAAAACGCCGAAAACAATCTCAAGGATTTCGGACTGGACAAGCCGAGAGCTACAGTTACCGTAACCTACACCGACAACACAAAGGCGAAATTTACAGTCGGCAACGACGCCGCTCAGAATCTCGGCACATACGTTATGTTCGGCTCGTCAAAGACTGTTTACCTCTGTGACAAGGACTCGGCGGCTAAATTCTTATACGGCGTAACCGATTTTATCAACAAAAACATAAACGAAACCCCCTCCAATACATCGAACGGCGACCCGAAAAGCGTAACTCTATCGGGCACAAAGCTTAACAAGAGCATTACTATCGCTCCCAATTCCGACAAAAAGCACGTCGCCGCAAACTATCTGATTACCTCTCCTTATAAGTCATACGCCGACGACAGCGAAACAAGCACCGTAACAGGCGCTATAAGAGGACTTCTGGCTGATAGCGTTGAGGCGGTTAACCCGAGCGCGTCCAAAATTTCGGGCTGCGGGTTAAAGAGCCCCTATGTAAAGATTTCGGCTAAATTCCCCGATACCGATGTAAACCTCATAGCTTCAAAGCCCGACTCAAAGGGAAAATGCTATATTATGGAGCTCGGCGGAAAGATAATCTACAAAATCGCCTCCGCTTCCATTCCCTGGGTAGACACCTCGGAGGAAAAGCTTGTTTCCTCATATGTATTCAAGCCCGAGCTCAGCGGACTGAAAAAAATGTCGGTTAATATTTCGGGCAAAACGTACGATTTCGATATTAAAACTACCGAAACCAAGAATACCGACGATAAGGGAGAGGAAACAACCTCCACCGAAACCGTTACAAGCTATAAAAACAATACTCTCAACGAGGGCAATTTTGAGACGTACTTCAATAATATAAATCTTCTCAAAAAGGCGGATAAGAAAACCTACTCCGCTTCGGGCAAGCCCGCTCTCACAATAACCTACACCTACTCGGGCTCAAAAGCTTCCGAAACCCTATCGTTCTATAAATCGGGCTCTAAGTACATATCCTCTTTAAGCCCCTCGAATATGAAGGCTATGGGAACGGTTTACTCAAGCTACATCGACAAGCTAATCTCCCAAACCCCGAAGGTCGCAAAAGACGAGGAAGTAAAGACGTTCTGGTGATAAAAGAATCTCAGGCGTGACGCATTTTGATATGCTCCCTTTATGGAAGACAGTGAAATAAAAAATCACTGTTAACTATGAAGGGAGCATTGTTATGTCCAGAAAAGGTAA
>CADBSD010000076.1 GCA_902797225.1 uncultured Ruminococcus sp.
ACCACATAAACAAGCTCTTAGCAATATAATTTTTGTTGATTTTTACTTGTGTTTTTAATATTTTTCTTATATAATACATCTTATAATAAGGAGGCTTTTTATGCTTAATATAGGATGTCATCTTTCCGTTTCGGGCGGATTTGAAAATATGGGAAAGGAAGCTTTAAAGCTGGACGCCGACACGTTCCAGTTTTTCACGAGAAATCCTCGCGGCGGAAAAGCCAAGGATATAGACAAAAACGATACGGACAAGCTTTTAGTTCTAATGGAGAATAATAACTTCGTTAAAATACTCGCTCACGCGCCATACACGCTCAACCCCTGTTCCTCAAACGAGCGCACGCGTGAATTTGCCCTCGAAACAATGGAGGACGATTTAAAGCGAATGGAATATCTTCCAAACAATATGTACAACTTCCACCCGGGCTCGCACGTAGGTCAAGGTGTTGAAAAGGGAATAGAGATGATTTCACAAACGCTCAACAAGGTCTTATGGGAAGAAATGAGCACGACCGTACTTCTGGAAACAATGGCGGGAAAGGGCAGCGAGGTCGGCAGCAAATTCCAGGAGCTTAAAGCTATTATCGACAGGGTTGAGCTAAACAATAAAATGGGCGTCTGTCTCGATACCTGCCACGTTTTCGACGGCGGTTACAATATTAAAGACAATCTCGAAAGCGTGCTTGAGGAGTTTGACAGGGTAATCGGGCTGAACCGACTTAAGGCTCTGCACTTAAACGACAGTAAAAATCCTCTCGGAAGCCGCAAGGACAGGCACGAAAAAATCGGCGAGGGCTATATCGGACTCGATGCTTTCAAAGCGATATTAACGCACCCCGTTTTGAAAAAACTTCCCTGCTATCTTGAAACGCCGAACGACCTCGACGGCTACAAAAAAGAAATCGCTTTACTCAAAAGCTTTTAAAAGTATGTAACACAATTTCTCCTTTTTAATATTATGTAATGTAGACGAAAGGAGGAAAGACATATGTGTAACAATGGTTTCGGCGGAAACGGATGCTGCTGGATTATTCTTCTTATTCTCATCATCTGCACTTGCTGCGGTAACAACGGTGACAATTGCGGAAACTGCGGCTGCGGCTGCTAACTGAGTAAAACGAGCGCGTACGAGAGTGCGCGCTCTCCTTTTTTATCTCTTTTTTCACAATATTGTAATAATTATACATATATATATTGCAAAAAATCCTCAAAAAGTATATAATAGTTGTTAATCTATGAAAAAGGTTCAATTTGAACCAAAAGGAGGAAAAATGGAAGAAAGAGGACAATGGAATTCCAGACTGACCTTTATTCTTGCCGCTATCGGTTCAGCGGTCGGACTCGGTAACGCCTGGAGATTCCCCGGACTTGCCGCTAAACACGGCGGCGGTACATTCTTGGTGGTTTACCTCGCGGCTATGCTGGTTATGGGTATTCCGCTGCTTATGATGGAAATTTCGATTTCAAGAAAATTCCGCAAGGGCGCGATCGAAAGTATGCGCGGTATCAAAAAATGCTGGGAGCCCGTAGGCTGGGCGGCAACTTCTAACGCGTTCGTAATCGTTTGTTACTACTCGGTTGTATTCGCGTGGGTTATCCTTATGTTCGTGAACTCCTGGCAGTTCGCGGGTATGACGGAAAAATCCGATGAAGCCGCGAATCTGTTCTTCAAGCTGACCGAAACGACAGGTAAAATCGAGGGCTTTGGAATTCCCTGGATCGTACTGCTCTGCCTGGTTATCGCGTGGGGACTGATTTTTGTATGTATCAGAAACGGCGCGAATTCCGTAAGCAAGGTAGTTAAATTCACCGTATTCGCTCCCGTAGTATTACTTCTTATTATGGCGATTAAGGGCTGCACAATGCCCGGAGCCGACGCTGGACTCGCTAAATTATTCATTCCCGATCCCACGGCTTTTTCAGACCCGACTCTCTGGGTAGACGCTATCGGACAGGTATTCTACAGCTTATCGATTATGATGGCTATTATGTTCGCTTACGGCTCGTACTTAGGCGACGACGCTAACGTAGCGGGCGACGCGGTAATTATCGCGTTCTCGGATATGGCTATCAGCGTACTTTCAGGTGTAGTTATGTTCGCCACAATGGGCGGCACAGGTATGCTCGACAACATCACCGCAAGCGGTATCGGAACGGCGTTCGTCGTATATCCGCAGGCTATCGTTAACCTTACGGGTATCGGCTGGCTCAACGCGTTGTTCGGCGCTGTATTCTACTTAATGCTTATCACTCTCGCTATTGACTCCGCTTTCTCAATCGTAGAGGGCGTATCGGCGGCAATTTCCGATAAATTCCACATTAAACCCAAAAAGGTTACAATCGCTATCTGCGTCATAGCGGGAATTATCTCCCTGCTTTTCGTTACACAGGCGGGACTCGCTTGGCTCGATATCGTTGATAACTGGGCTAACAACTTCAACCTTATTATTGTCGGCGTACTCGAGTGCGTTGCTATCGGCTGGACTTTCAACTTAAGAAAGGTTCTCGCGGAAGTCAACAAGAACACAAAACGTTTCCACGCTCCTTACTGGTGGTTCTCGCTTTCAGTAAGAATTATCTCCCCTGTTTTACTCACGGGATTATTCGTGTGGAATGTTGTAACGCTCTTCGTACAGAACGGCGGTACATACAACCCTGATTATCCGATATGGGCGCAGATCGCCGCGGGTTGGGCTGTAACAGTTCTCGTATTCGCCAGCGGCTTTATCGCTAAAATCATTATTAATCAGAAGAAAAAGAAAGGCTTCGTCGAGGACGAGGTTGTTTGGAAAGACTGATTTTACGCTCCCGAGGGATAACCTCGGGAGTTTTCTGTACCCGACAGCTTTAGGATAGTCACCGCTTTTAGCGGACAACGTCAATTTTGACAATACTTTCTATCTCATATATAATGAAAAGTGGTGTATGATAGAAAACTTTTAAAAGGAGATGTCAGTTATGAAAACAAAGTCAGTTATTTCAATTATTCTTTCCGTACTTATGATTGTATCTGTTTTTGCCTGCGTTGTACCCGCGAACGCCGCCGAAACCTCTAAAACCGCTTCAGGCGACGAGTACGGCCAGCTTAAATACAATTATAACTACGACACAAAAACGCTTACAATAAGCGGAAACGGAGAAATGGAAAAGGATGAGGACGATTATCCATGGCAGTATTACGACGCTGAAAAAGTAATAATCGGCGACGGAGTAAAGAACATTTCCAACTACGCGTTCTATATGATGGATAAAATCCAAACCGTTAAAATCGGCAGTTCGGTAACAAGCATCGGCACTTACGCGTTCAATATGTGTTCAAGCCTTAAGAGCGTGGATATTCCAAAGAGCGTTACCGAAATCGGCTATAACGCCTTCATGGATTGTCGAAAACTCGAAAGCGTTACACTGTCGAACGGATTAAGGTTTATTGGCAGCTGCGCGTTTTCGGGCTGTGAGTCGCTTACAAGCGTAACAATTCCCGACTCCGTAAACGAAATCGGCACATCGGCTTTTTCCGACTGCGTAAAGCTTGCGACAGTAAACCTCCCCTCTACTTCTATTAATATAGGCGCTAACGCGTTTTATAATACCGAATGGCTCAACAATCACCCCGACGGAGTTATTTATTTCGGTACTGTAGCTTACACCTACAAGGGCAAGCTTCCCGACACGCTCAACATAAAGAACGGCACGACTGAAATCGCTGAATACGCTTTTTCAAAATGCGGTATTCAGAAAGTTGTTATTCCCGACACGGTAAAAGCTATAGGCGAAAGAGCTTTCTCGGAATGTAAAAGCCTTGAAAGCGTAACCATTCCCGACAGCGTTGAGAGTATGGGAATGGCGGTATTCGAAGACTGTGACGCGCTTGAGAGCGCTACGCTTTCCGCGGGTATGGCGAGCGTTCCCGAAAGAGTATTTTTTGAATGCGACAAAATAAGCGAAATCACAATCCCCGACAGCACAAAAACAATCGACAGCTTCGCTTTCTATAACTGCAAGTCGCTTAAAAGCGTTAAGCTTCCGACAAAGCTCGAGACGATAGGCGAAAACGCGTTCCAGAACTCGGCGATTACGGAAATTGCTTTCCCCGTTTCGCTTCTGAAAATCAACGACAACGCCTTTTATCAGTGCGAAGGCCTGAAAACAATTAAAATCCCCAACGGCGTAACGCTCGGAGAATGCGTCTTTGAGGAGTGCACTGAGCTTGAAAGCGTTTCTCTGCCCGTGAATCTTTCCAAAATACCCAGTAACTTGTTCTTCGGCTGTACAAGCCTTAAGGAAATTGAAATCCCTCAGAACGTCAGCGTAATAGGAAGCTCCGCGTTTGAAGGCTGCGCCTTTACCGAAGTGACAATCCCGAACAGCGTAACAAAACTTGAAAGAGCCGCGTTCAGAGATTGTGAGAAGCTCGCCGATATTAAAATCCCCTCAACACTGAAAAATATCGAGCCCTTTGTATTCTCGAATACAAAATGGCTTAAAAGCAAACCTGCGGGCGTTATTTACATCAACAAAATGGCGTATACCTACAACGGCTCTCCCTCAAGCGTAACGATTAAAAAGGGAACAGAAAAAATCTGCGACGAGGCGTTCAGCCATTTATCGTCGCTCAAGTCGGTAAAAATCAAATCAGGCGTAAAGAGCATAGGCGGATTCGCGTTCTACAACTGCGACAAGCTCGAGAGCGTAACTCTCCCCGACACTCTTAAGACAATCGGCGAGGAAGCGTTCTCCGAGAACAAGGCTTTACTCAAGCTTACGATTCCAAAATCCGTAACAAAAATAGATTATTGCGCCTTCGGCTACTATTATTACTATAACGGCGAGGAAGGATACGAGGGTTACTTACCGATAAAAGGCGCTAAGCTCTACGGAGATATCGAATCAGCCGCTTTCAAATACGCTTTTTCTAGCGCTCCGTACGACTTAAAGGGAGTACAGTTCAACTCAAATATGTACTTAAAGCAAACAGCTAAAATCAAAGGCACCTTTACTGGGAAAGCAAAAATAACCTACAAATCCTCCAACAAAAACATAGCAAAGGTAAGCTCAAAGGGCAAAATAACGGCTCTTAAGAAGGGCGACACGACAATTACCGTAACACAAAAAGACAAAAGCTGGAGATTCAAAGTCCACGTTAAAAAGCCTAAGCTGAACGCTTCTTCAAAAACAATCAAGAAAGGCAAAAGCTTTACGCTGGAAATCAAGGGTAAGGTCGGCAAGGCTAAGTTTATTTCAAGCAATAAAAAGATAGCCTCCGTAAACAGCAAGGGCAAAATCAAAGCTATGAAAAAGGGCTCTGCCGTAATAACGGTAAAAACAAACGGCATAACCCTGAAATGCAAGGTTAAGGTTAAATAATCAATACTGAATAAACGCCGACACATCGTCGGCGTTTAAATTATTCGCAAATATCAAAAGGCAGAGAAAAGGGCAGTTTTTGTAACTGTCCTTAATAATTAGTTTTCTTCTATTGTCCAGCCGTTATAGCCCTGGTTTTTTATAAGCAGCGGATAATCCTTGTAGCAGAAATCCTTGTCGATTACCCCTACCCCGTCAATGCTGTTGCCGTCTATATAATTCGTTTCTCCGCCGTACTGCCAGATTCCTATTGTATCGCCCTTGTAGGTACACTCGTCGTTCCACTGGGCAAGCCATACGTCGTATGAACTCAATAGATCTTCGTCGTTAAGCTTGTTTTTAAACCAGCTCAGGCTGGCGTAAAGAATCGGATAATAACCCGCGTCTTTTATCCCCTTAAGATAGGTTTTACATATTTTTACGAGCTGTTCGTTAGACGGCATACCGTTTTTGCTCTTGTAGCCGTCGGCGTCCTCCATATCGAAGGCTATAGGAAGCGTAGGCTTTTTGCCCTTTAACAATCTTAATGTATGCGAAACCTCGCTTTCCGCCTCCTTTGTCGAAAGGGCGTAGGAATAGAGATAAACTCCCCACGGCATATTGGCGTCCTCGCATTTTTTTACGTTAGTTTCAAACATCTTATCGTCCTTAGATGTGCTGTCATCGCCGAATCCGCAGCGAATCATAACAAAATCATAACCCGCGGCTTTTATTTTTTTCATATCCACATCGCCGTTGTGCTTAGAGATATCGACGCCCTTTTTACCCGTAAGAGGTATGTAAAGCTTGGCGAGAATCTTTTGGATATGCGTAGCGTCCTTTATATCTACTCTGGTATTATAATCAGTGTCGGCTTTAGCAAGCGCGTCACCCGTGAGTACCGAAATTCTAGCCATATGCTTCTGGATATATGTAACATCAAGAATATCGACATTTCCGTCGAGATTTACGTCGCCTATAAGATATTTGTCCTCAAAGCCAAGCGCCGACGCCGACGAAAACGCGGATACGATAATAATAACCGCCAGAAATGAAGCGGTAAGCTTTTTCAGTAATTTCATAATAATCGTCATAGCCTTTCAGCCCACAAATAGTTATTAAAACGTTGCCGCTTTGCGGCAAACGGAGCGGGCAATATAAATTCTTTAGTGTGGTTTTTCACACTAATACCTCTGTTTAGATTTATCAGCTATATTATACCATATACATAACGCTGCTTCAAACAAAAAATCGAAGAAACGGCTGGGAAATAATACCGTTTCTTCGATTTGTCTTAGTCTTTTTCAGGCTTGTAAACCTCAGCTACCATTTGCTGGAGATCCTCAACAGAGTACCTCAGCCTCTTAGCCTCCTCAAGAATACTTACAATATATCTCTCCTTGAAGGTCTTGCGGCGCTCCTCAATAAGCTTATCCACCGCGCCCTCGGCGACAAACATTCCGATTCCGCGCTTCTTAAATACAATGCCCTCAGCCACAAGCACGTTAACGCCCTTGTTAACCGTAGCGATATTTATTTCATATTCCTTGGAAATCTTTGTTGTTGATGTAAGCTGTTCGCCTTCTTTAAGATCGCCCGAAAGTATCGCGTCCTTTATTCCCTCGGCGATTCTCGCGAAAATAGGTATATTTTCGTTTATAACGTCCATACATGTTCCTCCGATAAATCTTTAGTTAATTAGTTATATCATTAACTTGATATCATTATAATGCATTTTTCACTCTGTGTCAATAGCAAAAGGCGGTTTTTCACCGCCTTTCATTTATTTTACTCTCATAATATTCTTTTGTGTATCAACAAACAATGAGAGTTTTTCTGTTGTCCACTTGTTTGAGCGGTTTTTATATTTAAGCGAGATACGATTGAGTCCGTAGGAGGTACCCGTAAACTTAAAATCACATTTCTGAGTTTTTGCTTTGTAAGAGCATTTCACCTTTATGTTCTTAGCGTCTGATGTGAATTTCCAGTCGCTTTCCTTATCGCTTTTTGCCGATACGCTCAAAACGTAGGATTTAGCGAAAGCGTTTTTCTTAGCTGTAGAAGCGGGGAGCTTATACTCTCTTTTCGCGCTTGCGTGCGACTGAGCAGAACCCTTGTATGATTTTGCGTCCGCCTTTACAGTTGATACTAAAACGGCTGATGAAGCCGAAATTATTAAAGCTATTAATACCGCGATTACTGTTTTTGTTGTGTTTGCCATTTTATTTACCTCCGTATTGTTTAATAAACTCTTTTTGTTTCGCTCTCGAGAATTGATTTTTCCGAGCCGACTGTTGCCGTCATAATTATTTCGAAAAGCTGCTTTAAAGTGTTCGACATTTTGCATACCTCGTTTTGTGTTTGTTTGGTTGATTACTTGAATGATTAACCTGTTGTGTCTATAATATAGCACATGATTCTTTGTTTGTCAACCCTTTTTTAAAAATTTTTTCAAAAAAATAAAAAGCCGACTTTTCAGTCGACTTTCTAAATTCATATTTCTATTGTATCTCCTGTGCAAATGTAGCCAAGCCTGTTCATATATTTTTTCATAAACTCGTATTGTTCGACGCCCGTACAATGACAGGTGTAATACTCTGTATCAAAAGCTGTTAGCTTTTCGGCGCAGGCTTTAAGCTTTTCGCCTAAATCAAGCTTCGATAAATGAAATCCGCCTACCAGTACGTCGGGCTTAAACCAACTCTCGATATTTATAATCCCCTTGTGGGAACAACCGCTGAAAAGAACGCGCTTTCCGTTTTCCTCAATCAACAGATAATGCTCGTGGCGAAAATCATCGGGGACAAGCTTTTCGTTCTGGAGCATATTAAGCCCGAACGAACCGAAATCCTCAAGCTTCTCACGCTCGTTGCAGGAATATAGCGTAAGTCCTTCCCCTATTTTGGTAACGCCGTCGGTAAAAACGATTCTTTCGCGGTCAATAGTTTCGTCGAGTCCGATATATCTCTCGCCGTTATAGTGAGGCTCAAAGGCGTATTTGCTCATATAAACAGGCGCGGTTTTGTTGAGCTTTAGAAATTCTTTGATTCCTCCGCCGTGGTCGTAGTGACCGTGAGATAGCACCATAATATCAACTGAGCTTAAATCCAAGCCCAGCTTCTTTGCGTTTTCAGAGAACAAACCGCTCTGTCCCGTATCAAACAGAATAGTATTGTTTTCTGTTTCGATATACAGACTCAGCCCGTGCTCCGAGGGCAGATTATTTTTGCTCGTGTTTTCCGTTAATGCTGTTATTTTCATATTCTTTACTCCGAATTATTTCGGGATATTTCCGTACATTTAATCCATATCTCTATTTTCTTAAATATTCCGAGGACACGGGGAAATTAAAGTATGTGTTCGGAAAAGGCTCGTCCTCTAAGGTGAAGTGCCACCACTCGCAGTCGATAGGCTGAAAGCCGTTACGCGTCATAACGTGTCTTAGAATCATACGATTTGTGTACTGTTCCTCTGTTATTCCTCTGTAATCGGGGTGTGACGCCTCGCTGAATAAATCGAAAGGACTTCCCATATCAAGCTCTTTTCCCGTATTCATATCGAGCAAGGTCAAATCAACCGTGCTTCCGCGGCTGTGGCTGGATTGCTTCGCGATATAACCCTTTTCAAAAAGCTCCTGTTTTTTAAGCTCGGGGTAAAAATACGGCTTCATTCTAATATCCTGGTCCTCTATTCCCCACAGCACAAAATGCTTTACGGCGCACGCTGGGCGGTAGGCGTCGAAAACCTTAAGCCGATAGCCCTGAACCAACATCTCGTTGCTTACGGACTTAAGCGCCCGCGCCGCCTCTTTCGTCAAAAGCGCGCACGGCTCCTCGTATCCGTCTATACGCTCGCCTATGAAATTATAGGTTGAATAGTACCTTATTTCCTGAATTATGCTCGGCACATATTCCCCGAGCAGCACAAAACCCGAAGGATTCTCTCTGATATCTGACTTATAGCTCATAATACCTCTCCCGTGATAAGAATCAGTACTCAGGTACCGCGAGACTTGTTTTCTGCAATTGAGCGGCTTCCTTAACAACCTGCGGTAAAATCTTGATGAACTGGTCAACTTCTTCCTCGTTGCTATAAATACCGAAGCTCAGACGTACCATACCCGCGGTTTTTAAATCGGTACAGTTTTCAAAGCCGCGCGCTTCTTCGTCGGAAACGCCCATAAGCCTCCATACGTAAGGATGCGCGCAGAACGCGCCTTGTCTTGTTGCTATTCCGCCAAGCTCAGAGAGCTTCTGAGCGATAAAGTGTGTGTTGATATCGCTGAAATTGAAGGTAACAACACCAACTCTATCATCAATATTCTCTGTGTCGCCGTAAACAATCGCCTTATCATATTTCAGAATAGCGTCGATAACCTTGCGGTTAAGGACTTTTTCGTGGGCTTCTATCTTGGCCATGCCTACCGTCGAAAGCACATCTATCGCCCTGCCTAAGCCTACAACGCCCGGATAGTTCGGCGAACCCGCCTCGTAAGCCGCGGGAGCTTCCTTATATATCTGCCAGTAATCGCCTACGACCTTGATTGTACCGCCGCCGTAGAAGGTGGGCATATGCTTGTTGAGCACTGAGGTAAGACCTACGACCGCTCCTCCGCCGTAGGGAGAATACATCTTATGAGCCGAAAAAGCGATAAAGTCGATATCGTCAGAGCTGTCATTTAAATCTCCGAGCATGGAGAACTTTCTGTGAGCGACGATCTGAGCGCCGTCAACCACGATTTTCGCTCCGTACTTATGGGCGAGTCTTGCTACCCTGTGCACATCATTTACATAACCCGTTACGTTGGACGCGGCGGAAAGCGAAACGATTTTCACCTTATTAGCCTTTAAGAGCTTTTCTATATCATCATAGATTACGCGTCCCTTTTTGTCTACCTCGGCGTAAATCACCTTACATCTCTCTCGCCAGCTGAGGTCGTTGGCATGGTGCTCGATACGAGTTGTGAGCACTATATCGCTCTTTTTTGTTATAAGAGCGGAAGCCAGCTTGTTAAGACCGTCCGTTGTGCTGTTAGTATAGAAGCAGGTGTAGAACTCGGGATCTGCTGTCAGAAACTCCAGCACCTTATCTCTTACGCTGTTGTAAACGTCGGTAGAGTGGTTGGACTTTGGCGAAAAGCCCCTTCCGATTGAGCCGTACATCTTGAGTTCTTCGTTGATAGCGTCCTGAACCGCCTTAAGCGCGGGAGTAGTTGCGGCGTTATCGAAGTTTATCATCGGTACTTTTGTGCCGTCGGCAAGCTCTATCGGAGTATCAAGTCCTACAACATAATCACGGATATTTTCCATGGAATATCCCGCGACTTTTTCTATCGCCCTGCCCGAAACATGAGCCTCGGATTCAACAGATGTTTCTGAACCGTCCGAAAATTTTAGTGATACTTTGATTTCCGCTACACCGTTCTTAATTCCTGTTATTATGCCTTTGTCATCAATCTTGATAAATTCTTTTCCGCTGACAACATCAAAAGAAAGGCTGTAATCGCTTTCCTTTAACTTGGTTTTATATGTCTTATTGTCGACAAGAAGATTCTTTATTACGGCGTTCATATCATAAGTGTCGCCGTATAAATTCATTTTTATATAAAACTTTCCGATATCCTTAGAATCCGTTTCCGCCATAAGGCTGTTGAACAGATCGCTCATTTCCTCACCGTCAACTTCGATGTTGATACTGCCTATAAGCTTTTTAGCGGAAGAACTCAGCTTCTCATAAATCTTCAGCGTCGTTTTTCCGACGCCCGTAGCGTAGAAAATAGTCCTTCCCTTGGAATCCACAGCGGTATCGACTACGGTTTTATCGGCGGTCACCGCGGTATATTCCGCGTTGCTTTTTGCGTTTTCAAGAACGTCCGTAACAAACATAAAATACCTGTAAATAGAGGTGTTATCCGCGTATTTAGTATAATTCAAATACGCTTTTTCGTCCGCTATCTTTGTCGGCAGGATTTTCTTGACCGTCAGCGCCATAGTCTTGCTTAGACGCTTACCGTTTTTACCCTTAGCCTTTGACGTAACAGTGATTTTCGCTGTACCCGCCTTTTTAGCGGTCACTTTCACATAGCTTCCGCTTACCTTTACCGCAGCTACAGAGGTCTTGCTTGATTTCGCGGTAAAGAGCTTGGAGGCTTTTCCGCGGACTTTTACCGTTACCTTAAAGCTTTTTGACGTATTCTTTTTATCGGCGGAAAGCGACATGGTCGCCTTCTTCGCGATACTGATTGACTTAATGTATTTCTTTGTTGTCTTTGCCTGCGCGCAAACTCCGAACGCGGAGCACGCGAGAATCACACATAGAAAAACGCTTATTGTTCGCTTAATACTTTTCATTTTATTTCCTCCCTTGAGTTTTGTTTTATTATACCATATGCTTTTATATAATCAAAGAGTTTATTTGCAAAAATCTCGGTTAATTTTACAAAATAATAAATCAGTGGACAACATATAATCAGCTCGAATTTTTAGTTTATTGTGTATAAAAATTTTTTGTTTTTTTATGTGCTATTCACAAGATTTTTCGGAGCTATTGACACTTATTACAGGTTTATTTTATAATGGATGTAATACACTGTAAAGGCCGATAAAACCTGAGTTTTTGGTCAAAAACAGTCACGACAAAACGGGAAGGCTGTGTAATGGAATGAAGAAGATTTTTAAGGGCTCGCTTAGCGTTTTGCTCGTCTTGATTATGGTAACGGGATTGTTTTCGTCGCTGAGTATTACAGCGTCGGCAGGCATTGTACCCGGCGGAAACGGATACTGCGGAAAATATAATCCCGAGGATATGCAATTCACTATGTATGACGACAACATACTTGTAATCAGCGGAACGGGAGAAATGGCCGATTACCAAGAAAATCTCGATTTCGGAACGACCGCGCCATGGGCCACAAACGGTTTTTACGATGCATCAAAGTATGGTTTTATGCAGAAAATCGTGGTAGCCAACGGTATTACAAAAATTGGAAATTACGCTTTCCATATGCCCGCAGAAAACAATCATGTTGTGAATCTGATAAATCTTCCCGACTCACTTGAAGCAATCGGAGAACACGCGTTTTGTAACGAATTAAAAATCGAGTCAATAACAATCCCACAGAATGTAACTTCCATTGGAACTCTCGCATTTGACGGTTGCAGCAGCTTAAAAAACGTTAACTTGTATGCTGATCCGACTAAATTAACCTGGGAGCTCGAAAACAGCGGATTAACCTTTACGGGCGAAAACTCTTGTGAAATCCATGTAATGGCGGATAAGCTGGACGCGTACAAAAATAAATACAAAGCTTATGAATCCAGCTTTGTAGGGGACTTGGTCGAGCCTACAAATGTTGTTCCCGCAGGCAAAAATATTCTTGTTTCCTACGAGGATCCGTCTCCCAGAATTTTAGCGGGAGCGCTCCCTTATTCAATAAAATCAGTTAACGAAAAAGGAACATGGCCTATCACATACGGAGCGAGAGGATTTGTTACCTGTATTAAAGACGGTAATAAATACTACGCGCTGACGAACAACAACAGCGGAACATTGAAAGAGTTAACTATTACCGACAATTTATCCGCCAAAGCAACAGGCGTTACAGATAATGTATATGGAGATGTTACGCTGAAAATCACGCACGAGTATATCGGCGCTAATTCAATTAAAATGATTTACACAGTTAAAAACAATACAAACGGCAGTAAATCATTTCAGCTCGGAAGCTCGGGAGATATTAAAATCGGACTTGACGACTACGCAACGATTTCACCTCTTAAAATTGTCGACAATCAAATCGGTATTACTATGACTTCAGCGCTGGAATACGATAAAATTAACGACTTGGCTCCTACTCTCGGCTTCACAGCAAAAGGAATCGCGGGAAGCCAGAACGCAAACTTTTTCTACGGAGTAGCAGTCGGAAACGCAAATACTTCGGCAACCGCCGTTAAATCGGATGTTTTTATGCCTTCACGTATTTTTGATAAACACACCACTAACTCAATAGAAACGGAAGCTTTTAATCCAAACCATGAAAAAAAGGACTCGGGCTTGTCCTTCTACTGGGACGTTTCGCTTGAAGCAAACAAAGAAAAACAGTTCGCTGTTATTTTCTCTGTGCCGAATACTGCATCAGGCGACGAGAGCAAAGACGTTTTGGAAGAGGTTCAGGGCAATTTTACAACCAACACCACAGGAATATACTCGATAGCCAGCCCGCCCTCAACTTATGTATTCAACAACGAGATTATTCCTCAGCCGACCGACGAACTCGCGCAAAAGAACAACTACCCAACGCTTAGAAACTTCGTTATTCTCGGAGTTCAGAAAAAGCCCGAGATAACTCACAGAAACTGTATGAGATTCGTAACCGTCGTTAACACCAATATACTCAAAGACGCGGACGAATACGGCTATATTATTGCCAAACAAGCGAGAACAAACGAAAATACATACAAGGATATTCGAGAAAAAATCGGACAGATAGAACTTAATAAAGCTAATACATACCACGAAAACATAAAAGCAACAAGCAATAAAATAAGCGGCGACTTCGGTAATTATAACGCTGAAACGCCTTATAAATACGTAACGCTCGGTCTTAACGATATACCTGATGACGTAGTATTTATAGTAAGATTTTATGTAAAAAAAGGCACCACGATTCAATACGCCGATTACTTTGACAACAACTTAGCAAAACACGACGGTTGCAGCGCCGACTGGGGTGCTATCGCGAATTTATCTTAGGAGGTAATACTATATGAAAAATAAATACGTTACTCCTGAAATAAGCGTTGCTCAGCTCGAAAAGAAAGATATTCTTTCCACTTCGGATATGGATAACAAAACTTACGGCGCGGCAAACAAAAAATCCGTGGACGATTTAATCCGATCTATCGGGGAAGATTTCGGTTTTATTTAATAAAAGTATTTTACGTATAAACCGCCCGCTCAATTTTTGAGCGGGCGGTTTAGTTTATTGTATTCCCTTTTTCACTACGTCTAAATTCTTCTCCATTATCTTTATGTAGGTGGTTTTGTTCTTTACGTCGTTTGAGTTTACAGACTGCATTGAATCAAAGGTCAGGATTTTCTGGTTTTTTGTTTTTGTGTTGTTCTTTATTGTTTCGGCGATTTTGCCGTCGGAGGTTTCGATTTTATAAATCGCGTTCAGCTTATACTCGTCAACCTTACCCGCCAAAAACGCTATTGTCTTGAAGCTCGCCTCGGTTTCCGCAGAGCAGCCGACGAACGCGGCGTAATAGTTGAGCTTATAATCCTCTATAAAATACCTCAGCGGGAAGCGGTCGCCGAACACCATTGTTTTTGTTTTCGATTTTTTTACCGCGTCAATAAATTTTTTGTCAAGCTCGGAGAGCTTTCGCTTATATTCCTCCGTGTTTTTCTCGTAGGATTTTTTACCCTTTGAATCGAGCTCGGAGAGCTTACCGCAGATATGAGTACAGGCGTTTTCGGCGTTTCTGAGGGACAGCCAGATATGCTCGTCGTACTCGATTTCACTGTCGGCGCTTTCTTCGGATTGCATTCCGTCCTTAAGCTCCTCCCGCTTTATGTCCTTTTTGAGTACGTCCATAAGATTTACCGCAATAAGATTTTTGTTTATCTTTTCCTTAAGCGCGTCCTCAACCCAGCTGTCGGACTCTCCGCCCACGTAGATAAACATATCGCAGTTCGAGATTTTCACGATATCCTGAGCCGAGGGCTGGAAGCTGTGGATATCGACTCCGTTCGAGAGCAGCATACTTACGTCAGCCTTGTCCCCCGCTATATTCTTTACCCAGTCATAAATCGGGAAAATAGTTGTGACTATCTTGAGTTTTCCAAAGTCCGTTTTATCCTTTACGTTAACACTACAGCCCACAAGCGTCGAAACGGCTGATATCAGGCATAAAAACAAAGCAATAATCTTTTTCATAATTACTCCTTACAATCCTTACAAATTCCGTAAAGCACGGTTTTTCCCTTATCCAGCTCGAAGCTCTCGTTCTTTTGGATATTCTCGACGAGGCTCTGAGCGAGAGGCGCGCGCATATGGTAGGTTTTTCCGCATTTCTTACAGCTTAAATGCAGACAGTCGCGGCAGACATTTTCGTCCACGTACTGATAAATAACCTCGCGGCCGCCCTTGTTGGCTACGCGCCTGAGCTTTCCCTCAGCCTCCATATCGGCAAGGTTTCTGTAAACGGCGCTTTTGCTTATTTTATCGGAAAGCGCCTCGGCTATCTGGTTGGCGGAGATACTCTCGTCAGTTCTGCCCGAGAGGTACTCGGTAAGGAGCTTCCGCTGTTTTGTCATATATTTCGGCATATTCGCACCTCACAGTCAATTTGCGACTAATTCGCAAATCAGTATAGCACAACAATGTTCATTAGTCAATAACATAGAGAAAAAGGCTACCGCGTTTTCGCGATAGCCTTCGATTTTTAATACGCGTTTATTTGATTGTGATTTTTACCGTTACAGTTTTTGAGGCGGCGTTGTAATTATTACTGCTCTTTGCCGTAATTTTAATCTTAATTTTCAATACAGCGCCTTTTTTGTACTTGCCTTTTTTAACGGTAATCGTGCCCTTTTTATCTACGGAAAGCTTGTTTGACGAGCCTTTTTTCACCTTCTTGTACGATATAGCGGTCTTGTTGTTTTTAACCGTTACAGCCTTTTTAACCTTCTGTTTACTCTTTTTAAGCTTAGCCGCTTTTATCTTTTTGGCTTTCGCTTTAACCGATAATTTTTGTCTTGCCTTTGTTATTTTAAAGGTCTTTGTGATTGTACCCGTATAGCTTCCCGTACCTGTGATAATAACAGAAGCCTCTCCGACATTGAGGTTGTTTTTGTAGTTCAGCTTTATCGAAGCGTACTCGCCGTTATTCGAAACATAAACGTCCTGAGTAATAGCCTTGCCTGTGTAGGGCTTGTTCTTTATTCCGTCTACAGTCCAGCCGCTGATATCCGTTTTATCGGAAGCAGGCTCAGTCGGCTTTTGTTCGGGTTCTGTCGGCTTTTGTTCAGGCTGTGTGGGAGTCTCAGGCTCGGTAGCTGTGGGAGCGGGCTCAGACGCCGTAGTCGTGGGTTCTGTATCGGGAACGTCGGGCTCTGTAGCCCAGGTATCGGGCTGAGTCGGTTCTTCATCTATAAGCTCAAAGGTTATGCCGTTCGCGGAAGCGTAACTGTCCGCTTCGGAATCTTTATAGCCCTTTATTATGAAATCCTTATACGCGACGTTATTCTCAATTCCCGCGTCGAAATAGAAGCCGAACGCGTAATCACCGATTTTTTTAACGCTCGCGGGTATAAAGGGGTTTACAAGATAATCGTCGTAGAAAGCTTTGTCGCCTACTGTTTGAAGTCCCTCGCTGAGCTCAACCGTTCTTAAAAACGCACAGTCGATAAAAGCGTCATCACCGATAGTTTTAACACTCGCGGGAATCGTTACTTTCTCTAAGAAAACACATTTGTTAAAAGCGTTCTCGCTTATTGTTTCAACGTTATCGGGGACTGTGAATTCCACATCGGTTTTTGACGGAGGATAAGCGATAAGAACGGTTTTATCCTTGTTATAAAGCACGCCGTCCTCTGTACAGAGATATTCGCTGTTTTCGTCAACCTTGTATTCTTCTATCGAACGACAGTATCTGAACGCCGCTCCGCTGATTGTTTTCAGGGAAGCGGGAAGCTCAACCGAGCACAGCTCGATGCGCTCCTTAAATGTGTCGTCGCGGATAGCCTTTACCTTTTTTTCACCGCAATACTCGGGGATTTTTAAATTATTATAATATACTCCCTTATACTCGAAAATTTCAACGCCGTCGTCAACGTCTGTCCAATCGTAAATCTCGTTTGCGGGAGTTACGTCCTCGAACGCAAGAGCGTTGTCCATAGCGTAATACTCGGAGGTATAGCCCTTATAGCCCGATACGGTAAAATCGCTTCTTAATCTATACTCACCCGCGTCATAGTTATAGCCTAATGCACGGCTACCGATTGTATAAACCGTTTTGGGAATCGTTATTGATTTCGCGCCGCAGTTCAAAAACGTTTCATCGCCTATTGAGTCAAGTCCCTCGTTAAGAATTACCGTCGCAAGACTCGTACAGCCCGAGAACACGCCCTCGGGAAGCATAGTAACTCCTGCGGGAATTTCTATACTCTTTAAGGAGGGACACTCCGCAAAGGCGTAAGAGCCTATTGTATTAACATTCGGGGGAATATTTATCTCCTCAAGACGGTTGCAGCCTCTGAACGCGTGCAACTGAATCTCATGCAGATTTTCGGGGAGAGTTACCTTTTTCAGGTTTTCAAGCCCCGCGAAGGTTGAGCCGTAAATAACCATAACATTTTCAGGTACGACAACGCTTTCAAGCGCGTCATAGCCGTTGAATATATCGCTGTCCAAGGAGGTCACGGTATAGCCGTCATACATTTCGGGAATAACAACGTCCTTGTCCGTACCGTTGTATTTTGTAAGCTCAATTGTGCCGCCTGTAAAAGTGTAGCTGTACTCGTGCAAAACACCTGTATAATCGAACTCCATTTCCGCCGAATAAATCGCGTCGTTACCCGTGCCGATTAAAATATTATTGCTCCAGTCGAGCTCGCTGTCGCGGCATTTGATTGTTTTCAGGTTGGGACATTCCTCAAAAACGCTGTCGTCGATTTTCTGCATACCCTTGGGGAGAATTATCTCCTCAAGATTCTTACAGTAGTAAAAAGCGTAGCTGTAAAGAGTTGTTATTTTTTCGGGTATTTCAATTTTCTCAAGACTCTCGCAATTTTGAAAAACGTTATAGCCCAGTGACACAAGCGTGCTCGGGAGCGTTATGCTCTTTAAGCCGACGCAATCTCTGAACGCTTTATCGCCGATTTTTGTGACGCCCTCGGGAATATCTAAGCTTTCGAGCGAGGCACATCCGCGAAACGCGTTGTTTTCTATTAAATCAAGTGTATCGGGCAGAGAAACGCTCATAAGCTTTTCACAATTCTGAAAAGCCGACTGGTCGATAGTTACCGCTCCGAGAATCGTAAGCTCTTTAAGCGAAGCGCAACCGTAAAAAACGTTCTCGCCTATGTGTTTAACGGAAGCGGGAAGCTCAACTTCCTCTATATCGGTATTATTTTCAAAAGCATTGTCACCGATAGCGGTGATATTGTATCCGCCTAAGCTTTCGGGTATTTTCAAAACGGTTTCGCTTCCCGAATAGGAAGTAATCTCGGCGTTTTCGCCGCTGTAACTATAAGTATAATCACCCTCGGACTCAGAGCCGCCCGCGGTTTTTACGGTTTTCGACTCGGCTGCCGAGGCGCTCATAGGAACGACTGAAAATACGCTCAAAAGCATTAATAGAGCTAAAATTATACTGACTGATTTTTTCATAAACTTCACCTTCAAAAAACTAAACAGCCGCTCCGCCGCAATACTCGCAGCGTCCGTTCTCGTCGGGAATCGTGGAAGCTCCGCAGCACTGACAAACCACAGCCTGCTTTGGAACTCTCGCCGCTGCGGCTTCATCACGAACCTGCTGACGGGCGTTTGTGAGCGCCGCTCTTATATCCTCGCCCATTTTCTTGTACTCCTGATAGTCGCGGTTCATATCGGGATAAGGCTTCATATTAGCGGGTACCGAGCCATGGGAATTAATCTCAACATCAGAGGAGTTGAGTCTGAAATTGATTTCGTTAAAATAGGGATTGTTAACCCTGATAATTACGTTAAAATCATAGCTGTAGAAATATCTCGGAGGATTGTAGCTGACAGAATTGCCGTCTGAGTCCTCGCGCTCGTCCTCGCTCATATTTTCCTCAATATCGAGGTCAACGCCCGTTACCTGTGAAAAGTCGATTACGTCGGGGTTTTCCTCCTCGAATTTTCTCGGGTCAACTCTCGTTACAACGAATTTTTTGTCGTCCTCGTCGAGATACACCTTTGTGTTTGTGCCGAATGTAAGCGTGGGCTTAAATTCAGCCACCTTCTCTTTATTAGCCTCACGGTACGCAAGCTGTTCCTTTATGCTGTCCACCGTGCTTCTGCGGCGCTCGCTGAACCACGGAGAGAGCTTCGCGGCGCATTTTTTGCACATATTGCCGTCCTCGAGCTTACGGTTGCCGAGCAAGCCTATTTCTCCACCGCAAATCGCGCAGGTTTTTTTCTCAAACATTTTACCGAATAATCCCATAATTTTATCTCCTTTTAAAAATTTTTTAGTAAAACTGCACCCCTACAGTTGGTTATAGTGTAACACAATTGACCTGAAAACGCAATAAATAAGAATTTTTTGTCGGATAAGCCAAATATCCGCTCTTATATTTGTTGAAACTGACAATCTTAAGTGGTATAATTAGGTTAACATAAACTAAGGAGTATATATGAAAAGAATAGTTACTATACAGGACATCTCCTGTCTGGGAAAATGCTCGCTGACTGTGGCACTGCCTATTATATCTGCGGTGGGAGTTGAGGCGGCGATTATCCCCACAGCCGTACTGTCCACCCACACGATGTTCAAAAACTTCACCTGCAAGGATTTAGACGACCAGATTACGCCTATCGCGCAGCACTGGAAAAACGAGGGTATAGCCTTTGACGCGTTTTACACGGGCTATCTCGCCTCGCCTAAGCAAATCGACAAGGTGAGCTCTCTTATAGACAGTCTTAAACGCGAAAACGATCTCGTTATAGTCGATCCCGCTATGGCAGACCACGGCAGGCTCTACCCCGCATTTGACGATAGTTTCCCGAAAGAAATGGCGCGGTTGTGCTCTAAAGCCGATATTATCCTGCCGAATATCACGGAAGCGTGTATGATGACAAATACAGAATACAAAAGCGAATACGACGAGAGCTTCGCGAAAGAAATCCTGAAAAAGCTCACCTCGCTCGGAGCTGAAAAAGCAGTGCTCACGGGAGCTGAGTTCGGCGGGAAATACGGAGTTATGCTCTACGACAGCACAACGGGCGAATACTTTAACTACTACCAGAAAAAAATCGATGCGATTTTCCACGGAACAGGCGATATTTTCAGCTCAACGTTTACAGGGCTGCTGGTTCGTGGCAAGCCGATAGAGGAATGTGTAAAAATCGCGGCGGACTATACCGCGGAGTGCATAAAAATAACAATGAACGACAAAAAAGCAAACTGGTATGGAGTTGATTTCGAGAAAGCTATACCGTATCTTATAGACAGAATAAGGAGCTGATTATGGAACATATGACAAAGGACAGGCTTGCGGCGTTTATGGACGCGGTGCTTGCTATTATTATGACGATACTGGTACTCGAGCTGCCTAAGCCCGAGGTAGTTGATATTGAACACATCTCAGCGCTGGGAAGCTCCTACTTCTGTTACTCGCTCTCGTTCTTTTGGCTCGGGGTTATGTGGGTAAATCTGCACAACGAATGGCACGGCGTTGTAAGGATTACGAAAACCGTCGTGTGGCTTAGCTTGATATTGCTTTTTGTTTCCTCGTGGATACCCTACAGCATAAGCGTAATAAATCTTGATATAAGGAATCCGCTCGGACAGGGCCTTTACGGAATGAGCGTACTGCTCGTTACCTTCGCTAATCTGATACTATCCGTTGTTCTCGGACGCTGTCACGCGGAATGCTTCAGCAAAGACGACATAAGGCGCTACAACAATATTCTGAAGCTGAAATACTTACCCGATATAGCGATAAAGCTTATAGGTCTCGCGCTTACGATAACCGTATTCCCCATGGCGATGATGCTCGCGGTGCTTATCAGTATGCTTTGGATAATTATTCCCGCTGAAAAGTGGCTTATAAAGTAAAAATTTTATTTTTTATAATTACTTAAAGTAATTATACTGTGAACTTTTGGTGATATAGTATGCTTACGGTTTAGAAAACACAATATATAGCGATATTTGGAGGGTGCAAATGACAACAAGGGGAAGAATTTCCGTTTTTACGACAACGGTTCTTTTAATCTTTACTATTATGTTTTCTTTTTCGGCGGTTTCAGCGTCGGCTGTTTCGAACAAAAGCAATAAGCTGCCGAAAACCACTCAGAAGTCTAACGAGTTCGCAAAGGCGTATAAGTATCAGGTTAAAGGACAAACCTCTTACGGCTACGACTGGACTTACAAAATCGATACCAAAAACGTTAAAGTTAGCTGCAAATATGATTTTAAAGAAAAGCAGTACACTTTCAGAGTTACAGGAAAAAAATACGGGCTCACAAACGTAACGCTCAAATACAAAAAGAGTGACAACTCGTGGGTAAGCGTTCCGATGAAAATATTTGTTGACCCGAAGAAAAATATTATGAGAACAAAAGTATAACAAAAACCGTCGCGTTTTCGCGGCGGTTTTTTGTCGTTGAATATTAAATAATGTTTTTGGGGTAAAAATGGAAAAGATACAAACAAGAGAGTGCTCAACCGTCAGGCGTGAATTAATCAGCGCTAATTTAAATACTGTCCGTTTTCAAAACATCCTTGCAGGCGTTAACAATATTGCCGAGCTTGGAAAACTCGTCCCAGAGGGCGGGATTTGTATACTTTTTCCAGTTCTCGAAATCGCCGTTTATAAAATAATCCCGCATTTCGCTCGCGGAAATATCAATCGTTTTCGGGATATAAAGCTCGCATACCTTGAGCCCGTCAAGACTGCCAAACCAGCTTGAGCGTCTGCCCTCTTTTCCCGATACGAGTAAATCGGGATTTTTCCCGAACCTTTCGACGATATTTTCAAGCACGTAATCGCCCCACAACGAATTGTTGCCGACTCCGATATCGGGCAAGGGATAAACGCTGATTTTTTCGCCGTATATTTTTCTAAGCAACATTTCCCGCTGTTCATAAGAAAAGGGATTTTTGTAAGTTCCGCTCTCCTGCGAGGAGCCGACAAAAACACCGACCTCGTCGCACAGCTTCAGAGCCGTATCTATCATCATTTCGTGGCCTGAGTGCAAGGTCTGGAATCGTCCGACCAGCACACCGAGCCCAAAGGCTTTTTTCATAACATCACCGCTTAAATATTTATATATATTTATTCTAACACGAAACATCTTATAAATCAATTTTATACAAAAATTGGCTTTTATATTTTGAAAATAACTACGTACAATACTATAGCAACGTAAGGTTGCTTAAAATAAATCGAAAAAAGAAAAGGAGAATAACTATGTCTAAGAGTAACATTGTTGTTCCCGAAGCTAAGGAAGCTCTCGAGCGCTTCAAAATGGAAGCGGCAAACGAGGTAGGCGTTCAAAAACATCTTTAAAAATCAAAAATTCCCATTTTATGCGGGTTTCGGGAACCCCAAAAAACGCCACAGAAGGCGTTCAAATACATCAAACAACCAAAAATACATAAAAATCGCTGTTTACTTAACTTCAAACACATAAATAAAAATGTAAACAACACAAATATTGATAACTTAAAAGTATTGACATTTTGATAACTTAAAAGTATAATACTAGTGAGGAGTGAAAGAATATTGTATAAGGTAGAGTTTTATAAAGATAAAGACGGCAAAGAGCCTGTCAAAGAATACATAATAAAGCTATCTGAGAAAAACGACAAAAACAGCCGTATTAACCTTAATAAAATAAGAGATTATGTTAAATTTTTAAGCGAATACGGCACAAGAGCAGGCGAGCCGTATGTTAAACATCTTGATGGTGAGATTTGGGAGCTTAGACCACTAAGAAACAGAATATTGTTTTTCGGATATGACGGAAACCGTATTATCTTATTATCTCATTTTATTAAGAAAACTCAAAAAACTCCACGCCGTGAAATAGATAAAGCTCAAAGGCTTATGAACAATTATACAGAGAGGAGTGATGAAAATGAAAAAAGATAAAAACTACACATTGGCAATTGAACAAGCTAAAGAAAATATGGATGATATAAAAACAAGAGGAAACGAAGCTATCGGTGGAGATGCCTTAGATTTTATTGATACCTTATTAACTCCTGAAGAAAAATCTGAAAGTGATTTAAGGGTTGCTCTTATTGGCGAACTTATCAAAGCAAGAACCGAAAGCGGAATAAGCCAACGCAAACTAGAAGAATTAAGCGGCGTAAAACAACCGATTATCTCCAGAATGGAGAACGGTACAACCGACCCTCAAATCGGAACCATCTTAAAATTATTAGCTCCTTTAGGTAAAACTCTTGCTATTGTTCCAATGGATAAAACTTAAAGATTATTTAATCCGACAGTTTCGGCTGTCGGATTTTTATTTATGTATAGGATTGTGTAAATTAAAATAATTTCAAATATACATTTATACAGATTCTTTACAAGTTTATTCATTATGAGTAGAATTTTTTTATAAAAAAAGTTATAATTTAGGTATAAAGAATTGTTTTTATATCGTCTATATTAATAGAGGGATAAATTTAAACCTTAATTAATATTGGATATTGGGTAAAAAATGAGACAGAGTA
>CADBSD010000077.1 GCA_902797225.1 uncultured Ruminococcus sp.
GGTCGGGCATAGAAGTTTATTTCTTTATCAACCTTTATCCCCGACCTTCCCTTTGCCCTGTGCCCTTAGCCCTTTACCCTTAAAAAGCAGAAGAACCTGTCCTCCCTATCCAAAACTTCATAGGACACTAAACGTTAGGGGGAATATCACATTTAAGATAGGAACGTACACGCCTGACGTGGACACTTAAAAAAAGTTGATTTTTTTAATAGATTGTGTTATAATGCTTTTAATGAAAAAAGAATTCTAAATTCAGGGGTGTATGAAAATGAAATGTCCGTTTTGCGGTTATACCGAATCCAAGGTAATCGACTCACGTTCCGCCGACGACAGCGAGCGCATAAGACGCCGCAGGGAATGTCTGAAATGCGGAAAGAGATTCACAACGCACGAGATTATTGAAACCGTACCCGTAATCGTTGTCAAGCGCGACAAAAGCCGTGAAAGCTTCGATAGAAACAAGCTTACAAACGGACTTGTGCGCGCGTGTGAGAAGCGTCCCGTTTCAATAGACAAGATTGAGGAAATCGTTAACAAAATCGAGAGCAAGGTTCAGTCGAGCCTTGACCGCGAGGTCACAACGGAGGAAATCGGCGAGCTCGCTATGAAAGAGCTCAAGAACGTTGACGAGGTAAGCTATGTGCGTTTCGCTTCGGTTTACCGTTCGTTCAAGGATATAGAAACCTTTATGGACGAGCTCAACAAGCTATTAAAAGAAAAATAAGAAAAAGCTTAAGCCCGCGTTTCGCGGGCTTAATTTGTTTGTTTTATAACCGACCATTCCCCTATCAGTCTTTCGAGAGAATAAGCGGCGTTAGCGGGGCTTGTGGAGGGCAGCTTAAGCGCCTTGATTTCTGTTGTCGGGAAAATATATTTCATATACATTTTGTACGACAACGCCCCGTTACAGAAAATCCTGTCGATTTTACTATTGCTGATTATTTCGCTGATATCGTTCGGAACAACGTCCCTGACTGAGCTGTCCGACGAGCCGACGATCGTGCACGAGCGGATAGAATCCCACAGCGCCAGCCTGTGATTTAATATCAGCGCCTTTTTCTCCCCGATCGTATCGGGGAGTTTTTCGTCGTAGATTTTCGATATTACTTTCCAGAATCTGTTTTGCATATGTCCGTAGAAAAACATATTCTCTCTTGACTTTACCGACGGAAAACTGCCGAGTATCAGCGTTTCGGAGTTTTCGTCATAGAGCGGAGGAAAAGGATGAGTAATTCTTTCGGCTTTCATTTTATATAAAAAGCTTTAAAAACTCGGGGAATAACGCACGCCAGTACTTTTCGTTGTGAAGTCCCTTTGAGTAGAGTTTCAGCGTGTAATCCTTTTTGCCGTATCCGACCTTTTTGAGGTTATCCGTCATACTAACAGCGCCGACTTTGAGCATTTTTTCGAGCTCGTCGCCGTCGCCGTTATAGATATATACAAACGGCTTGTTCTTTTTAAGGTCTTTGGATTTCAGATATTTTACCCACGTTTTGTCGCTGAAAAGCCCGAACGCGGGCGATAGCGCTCCGATCGTTCCGAACTTGTCGGCGTGCTCCATACCGATATAAAAGCTCTCGATTCCGCCCGAGGAGCTTCCCGCCACGGCGGTGTGCTTTCTGTCGGTATAAACGTTGTAGTTTTTCTCGACATAAGGCATAACGGTATTCACAACAAAATCGCTGTAGTATTTACCCGTTCCGTTTTTATAATTATCAACGTCGCCGTCGCCGACGTCCTGAACCTCGCCGATATCGGGAGTAAGCTCGCTGTCGCGGTTTGCGGTGCTGTCGTCTATTCCGACGATAATAACGCCCTTGCCCGTGTTTTTCTGCATACTTCTTATGCTTTCGGGCACTCCCCAACAGCCGTGAGAGGTAGCTGTTTTGTCAAAAAGATTCTGACCGTCGCACATATAGATTACAGGATATTTTTTCTTCGAGTTCTTGTCGTAGCCCTCGGGAGTGAGGATATATACGTCCTTGTCACCGTCCCCGTACTTGAAATTCTTAACCGCGTAATCAGCGGTTTTTTCTTTTTCGTCATATGTAAAGGGCACAACGCCGTAGGAGGAAAGCTCCCAGCCGCTCACGTAATTATTAAACGCTAGCTCTATACTCTCCTCGTCGTCGCTTTTTATAACGAGCCTGTCATATTTTTTGTCGTCGCCGACTACGGAATATGTCGTGTAGTCGGCGTTTTCGTCGAGCTTATCGGGCTTTACGGTTTCCGATTTATCTGAGGTCGTGCTCGAAAAAACGACCTTGAGATTCTCCGCGGCGAAATCGTCGCGGATATATATTTTATGTCCCTTTTTCTCCGAGGAGCAAGCGGCGAATAATGAAGCGGTAAGCCCCGCGGCGAGTAATAAAGCGATAATCCTTTTCATAACTTATCCTTTCTCAGCTGATTTCAAATAGATTTTTCGTGTTTTCGGCGGTAATGTTGAGTATCTCCTGAGCGTCCATATCCCTTATCTCGGCGATTTTTTCGGCAACATACGCAATATTTCGGCTGTCGTTACGCTTGCCCCTGAACGGCACGGGACTCATATACGGCGCGTCGGTTTCAAGCAAAAGCCTGTCGAGCGGAGCTTCTTTTACGCAGTCAACGCTGTGGCGGGCGTTTTTGAACGTCACGACTCCGCCGAGGCTGATACTCATTCCGAGCTTCATAACCTCGCGCATCAGCTCCACGCTGCCGCTGAAGCAGTGCATCAAGCCCTTGGGACGGTACTTTCTAAGTAAATCCATAGTGTCGCCGTGAGCCTCGCGGTCGTGAACAACGACGGGGACGTCGAGCTCTTTTGAAAGCCTGAGCTGTTCCTCAAACATTTCAAGCTGTAAAGGCTTTGGGATATTCCAGTGATAATCGAGCCCTATTTCCCCTATCGCCACGCATTTTTCGTGCTTTAAATATTCAGAGATTTTCTCCTCGTAACCGCTCGGGATATTTTCCAGGTTCTCGGGATGAAAGCCCGCGGTAAAATAAATATAGGGGTATTTTTCGGCGTAACCCTTTATTACCTCGGCAGAATTCAAATCCACCGCGTTGCAAATCGCCAGAGCGACGCCGCTTTCGGGAAGGATTTTTAACAGCTCCTCCCTGTCCTCGTCAAACCAGCTGTCGTCATAGTGACAGTGAGCGTCAACAATATTTTTATACATAGCTTATCACCTGTTCATAGTCAAAACAAGCGGGGATATCCCCGCTTGTTTCAGCATAGTTTACTGCCGTTGATTTTGTTTTCGTCAACGGTGATAACCTGGAGGCTGTCGCCTATTTCAGCGGACAGAATCATTCCCTGACTTTCAACACCGCAGAGCTTTACGGGCTTGAGGTTAGCGACGAAAAGAACCTTTTTGCCGACTAATTCCTCGGGCTTGTAGTACTGAGCGATACCGCTCACGATCGTTCTTCCGCCCATTCCGTCGTCGATATCAAATTTAAGGAGCTTTTTGGATTTCTTAACCTTTTCGCAGGCTTTTACCTCGCCGACTCTCATATCCACCTTGGAGAAATCGTCGATAGTTATTTCGGGAGCGATTTCCTCTATTCGGTTTTCCTCGACTTCCTCGATAGTCTGCTCGCCCTCGGCGCTGTTTTTCTGCATTTGCTCTATCTCGGCGTAAAGCTTGTCGGGATCGATTCTCGCGAAAATCGGAGTCGCCTCTCCTACCTTAGCGCCCGATTTTGTCGCGCCGAAGCTCTCAAGACTGTCGTAGGAGCCTTCGGAGCAATTCATCTGAGCTAAAATCGCCTTGCTCGTGTCGGGCATAAAGGGCTCAATCAACACAGCGACAAAACGAATCGCCTCCAAAAGATTGTAGAGAACCGTACCGAGTCTGGGCTTTGAGCTCTCGTCCTTGGCGAGAACCCAGGGCGTAGTTTCGTCGATATATTTATTACAGCGCTTAGCGAGGTTAATTACGGCTTCAACCGCGTCGCTCATATGGAAGGAGTTAACAAGCTCGTCGACCTTTTTAACGGTATCGAAACAGCACTGCTTCAAATCCTCGTCAACATCCTCAGAAACGGAGGGCTCCTGAATAACACCCTCGAAATACTTATTATTCATAGCGATAGTACGGTTAACGAGGTTTCCGAGAGTATTCGCCAAATCGGAATTAAAACGCTCGATAATCGTTTCGTAGGTGATTGAGCCGTCGCTGGAGAAGGGCATTTCGGAGAGCAGATAGTATCTTACCGCGTCAACTCCGATAAGCTTAACGAGCTCGTCGGCGTAGATTACGTTGCCTCGGCTCTTGCTCATTTTATCCTCGCCGAACAGAAGCCAGGGGTGGCCGTAAACCTGCTTGGGCAGAGGCTCGCCGAGAGCCATAAGCATAATCGGCCAGTAGATAGTGTGGAAACGCACGATATCCTTACCGATGATGTGAGCATCGGCAGGCCAGTATTTTTTGTACATCTCGGAGCTTCCGTCAGGGTCGTAGCCCAGGGAAGTAATATAGTTAGAGAGCGCGTCTATCCATACGTACACAACGTGTCCCTCGTCGAAATCAACGGGTATTCCCCACTTGAAGCTTGTACGTGAAACGCACAAATCCTGAAGTCCGGGTTTAATAAAGTTGTTGAGCATTTCCTTTTTACGGCTTTCGGGATAGATAAAATCGGGGCGCGACTCGATAAACTCCTCGAGCTGTTTCTGGTATTTAGAGAGCTTTAAGAAATAAGCCTCCTCCTTAGCCGCCTTTACCTCGCGTCCGCAGTCGGGACATTTGCCGTCAACGAGCTGGCTTTCTGTCCAGAAGCTCTCGCAGGGAGTGCAGTAAAGTCCCTCGTAGCTTCCCTTATATATATCGCCCTGCTCATAAAGCTTTTTGAAAATTTTCTGAACGACCTTCTCGTGCTTTTCGTCGGTAGTTCGGATAAAATAATCATAGGAAGTATTCAAAACGTCGCATATATCGCGGATCTCGCCCGCGACCTTATCGACATATTCCTTGGGAGAACAGCCCTCAGCCTGGGCGTACATCTCGATTTTCTGACCGTGCTCGTCGGTTCCCGTCTGGAAGAAAACGTCGTAGCCGAGCATACGCTTATAACGCGCGATAGCGTCTGTGAGAACTATCTCGTAGCTGTTTCCGATATGAGGCTTACGGGATGTATAAGCGATAGCCGTAGTAATATAATAAGGCTTTCCCTTACAATTTTTACACATATTTACCACTCCATAAACATAAAATAAAATATACAGATAAAGTATAACACAACTGATAGGCAAAAATCAATTTTATTCTCAAAAATAAACGGATTTTTCAAAGAAATAAAACAATCCTCTATTCCCTCTTGACAAATTGCACATACCGCGCTATAATATACGTACAGTTAAAGACATCGCGGAGTAGAGCAGTTGGTAGCTCGTCGGGCTCATAACCCGGAGGTCGTAGGTTCAAGTCCTATCTCCGCAACCA
>CADBSD010000078.1 GCA_902797225.1 uncultured Ruminococcus sp.
AGCATACTAATTCGGTCGGGCATAAAACGTTATTGTTTTTTCAAGTTTTCTTCCCGACCTACCCTTTGCCCTGTGCCCTTAGCCCTTAAAAAGAAGCAGAACCTATACTCTATATCCAAAACTTCATAGGACAATAAACGTACGGGGGATATGAACTCTAAGACAGGAACGTCCACACTTGACGTGGACAATTAAAAAAAGGAACGAACACGCTTGACGTGGACACATAAAAATAAAAGGAGGAATTAATCAATGGAGAGTATTAAAAAGTACATAGCTGAGTTTATCGGTACGGGCGTGCTGGTAGTCGGAGGCTGCGGAACAGCGGTTGCCATTAATACGGTAACAGCTTCGCACAAGATAGACCTGCCGACAAGCGGTACGGTGCTCGTAATAGCGCTGGCGTTCGGACTTTCGATTATAGCTATGGCGTACAGTATCGGTAATGTATCGGGCTGTCACATCAATCCCGCCGTTTCGCTCGGACTTCTTATCAACGGCAAGATGACAGTTAAGGACTTTATCGGTTACGTTGTCGCTCAGTGCCTCGGCGCTCTCGCGGGAGCCGCGGGACTGTGGAGTATTTTCGGAAGCAACGCAAGCCTCGGCGCTAACGGCTACGGCACAGGTGTAAGCGCTCTCGGTATCGGCGCTTTAAGCGCGGCTGTAGTAGAAGTTGTACTCACATTTATCTTTGTGCTTACTGTTTTAGGTGTAACCTCAAAGGTAGAAAACGGCGCTGTAGCGGGCGTGGTAATCGCTCTGGCGCTTGTGTTTGTACATCTTATCGGTATTCCGTTTACGGGAACATCGGTAAACCCCGCCAGAAGCTTCGGCCCCGCTGTTCTTCAGGGCGGAATGGCGCTTCGCCAGCTTTATGTATTTATAATCGCTCCTCTCGTAGGCGCTGCTTTAGCGGGACTTGTGCATAAGTTCCTTATCGCGAAAAAAGACTAAGAAAAAAGAGCTGTCAGCGACAGCTCTTTTCTTCTTTAACATTAAAAACCTTTTGGTTTATATCTTTTGTATTTTACGCCGTCAACAGTCAGCGTGTTTTTAGAAAGCTTGTATTTTAAATCGTTTTTGATTTTTCCCGAATAGTCGTAAACCGAGTGGATAACATTTTTATCGACGTTGTAGGTATAGGCGGTTTCTATGGCGATATCGTTGGAATACATTACGCCGTCCGAGCCGAAGTAGTAAATGAGCCCGCCGTCGCTTTTCCACCAGCCGAGAATACTGCTGTCGATTTTAGCGGATTTCGGCGCGTCGGGAACAATTGAATAAGAGTTCTTTCTGGTAAGCTCGATAGTTTTTCCGTCGGAAGTGAGCTTTAACGTGTTGTTTTTGTTCGAAAGCTCGTAGTCGTAGGTTCCGTCTATGGCGATAAAGAACGAAACGCCGAGAGTTTTCTTCTTTTCGTTAATAACCAGCTTAGCGAAGCTCGCCTCGTTGCCCATAGCGACCTGACCGAAGCCGTCGTTGCGGAAAATAAAGTAAATCGAGTTTATTCCTTTTACTGTCCATACTCCGTAAACGGGATTTTTGCCTTTTGTAAATTTATCGAGATAGGCTTTGAGGTTTTTCGAGGTGTATTTACCCGCTGAGCTGTCGGAGGCTTTGGACGAGGAAGGCTTTGTCGGGTCGGTTTGGGAATTACAGCCGCCTAAAAAAACAGCCGTGGTTAAGATAATTAACGCTGACGCGATAGAAATAATTCTTTTCATATTAACGCTCCTATAAATAAAACGAATTGTATTTTCTGCTCAGTTGCACATAACATATTAATTTTATCGCCTGTCAGGTGATATGTCAAGTAAGTTTTATTTTAAAAATATGACGAAAAATCTGTTAATATCTATTGCGTTTAGCGACCTCATTTGATATAATATTCTTTAATATTTAAACAATATTTTTCAGGTAATTTTAAAAAGGGGATGACGAGATGTTGAACAAAAATTTTGACGACAAATTCGGAAAACAGGGTATAACCTTTGACGATGTGCTACTAATTCCCGGAGAGTCAGACGTTGAACCCCGAAACGTTAGCATTGAAACGAATCTAACCAAAAAAATCCACCTCAATACTCCGCTTATGACCGCCGCTATGGATACGGTTACTGAAACCGATATGGCTATAGCGATAGCGAGAGAGGGCGGTATCGGTATTATCCACAAGAATATGGATATCAAAACCCAGGCGGATATGGTTGACCGTGTAAAGCGAAGCGAAAACGGAGTAATCGCGAATCCTTTCTATCTTTCTCCCGAGAGCACGGTAGGCGACGCCGACGCGCTGATGGCTAAATACAAAATCAGCGGTGTTCCGATTTGTGAGGACGGAAAGCTCGTGGGAATTATCACGAACCGCGATATGCGTTTTATGAAGCCCGAGGTTTTCGGTACGAAAATCAGCGAGGTTATGACTAAGGAGGAGCTCGTTACCGCTCCCGTGGGCACAACTTTGGAGCAGGCTCAGGATATTCTCCGCCAGCACAGAATCGAGAAGCTTCCGATTACTGACGGCAACGGAGTTTTAAAAGGACTTATCACAATTAAAGATATAGAAAAATCTGTTCAGTACCCGAACTCGGCGCGTGACGAAAAAGGCAGACTCCTCTGCGGAGCGGCTATAGGCGGAACAGCCGACGTGCTTGACAGAGTAGCGGCTCTGGTTGAAGCGGGCGTAGACGTATGTTGTCTTGACTCGGCTCACGGCCATAATATTAATATTATCAACTCGGTTAAAAGAGTTAAAAAAGCGTTCCCCGAGCTCCAGCTTATCGCGGGTAATATAGCGACAGCCGAGGCTGCCGAGGCGCTTATCGACGCGGGCGCGGACGCCGTAAAGGTTGGTATCGGCCCCGGTTCAATTTGTACTACACGAATCGTAGCGGGTATCGGCGTTCCTCAGATCACGGCGATTTACGACGCGGCGTGCGCGGCTTCAAAATACGGTATTCCCGTTATCGCCGACGGCGGTATAAAGTACAGCGGCGATATCGTAAAGGCTTTAGCGGCGGGCGGAAGCGTATGTATGGTAGGCTCGCTTGTAGCGGGTTGTGAGGAAAGCCCCGGTGAAAACGAGATTTTCCAGGGACGTCAGTTTAAGACATACCGCGGAATGGGCTCACTCGGAGCTATGGGCCAAGGCAGCTCCGACCGTTACTTCCAGGCGGCTAACAAGAAGTTCGTGCCCGAGGGCGTAGAGGGACGAGTACCCTATAAGGGATTTTTATCCGATACGGTTTACCAGATGATGGGCGGACTTAGAGCGGGTATGGGCTATACCGGCTGCGCTACTATCGAGGAGCTCCACAGAAAGGCGAAATTCGTTCAGATTTCCGCGTCCAGCCTGCGTGAGAGCCACCCCCACGATATCCAGATTACGAAGGAAAG
>CADBSD010000079.1 GCA_902797225.1 uncultured Ruminococcus sp.
AAGTCCTTTTTCTAACCTTTGAGCAAAAAAACACCGCGCAGACAATGTCCACGCGGTATTCTTCTTATTAAGTCTCCCAATCGGCTTCCCTAAGCTAATCTCATAATATCCTTATGAGCAGTAGCCTTTCGCAGTCCTTTTCTTTTGTGAATTACTAATCGAAAGGCGGACGCGCTATTCGCGCGCTTTATTATGCTTGTTTTCCCGAGTAATTATGCGCTTTGTCTAAAAGCATATCCTTAACCTTCATAAGCCTTGTTCGGCTGCTGCGGTCGTTTTCCTCGAGTTTCATACTGATATATTTAATTGTTTCCTGATACCTCGGTATCATAACGTGCTCAAGCGAGTTAACTCTGCGCCTGGTCTTTTCAATCTCAATAGACATCAGCTCACAGCTTTTCTCGTATTCGGCAAGCTTTATTAAATCGGGCAGTACGTTATTAAGAGATACTACCGCGTCGTCAAGCTCAAATGAGGTAAAAGCGAAGCCATAGGGGAACATATCGCCCTCGTCGCTCGTCCTTGTAGAGTAGCTGTACTGAGGAATATCGACGCTCATTACGTTTTTTGAGCTTTGTTCAATATTAATCTGCTGTTTCGGCGACATCAGCGAAGCGTCAAGCGATTCTTTAGACATAACTGCGCTGGCGTTTACAAAATGCGAGTTACAGTTATTGAGCTGTTCTTCTACTTTGTCGCGTAATTCTTTTGTTTCACGCACAAGATCAAGAAACTGTCTCATAAGCTCGTCGCGCTTGTCCTTGAGCATTTTATGTCCGCGTACAGCGGTTATAAGCTGTTTTTTCAGCTTTGTAAGCTGCATACGCGTGGGATTTACATTTAATATTGCCATATTTACACCTTCGGTGAATCTTATTAAGACTGTTTTCCGTAGTATTTATCCAGCATATCGTCCTTAATACGTTTAAGCTCGCTGCGGGGGAGAATCTCTAAAAGCTTCCAGCCTATATCAAGAGTTTCCTCAATTGAACGATCGGAGTCGTAACCCTGGGAAACGTATTCCTTCTCAAACGCTTCGGCGAACTCGGCGTACTTTTTATCCATATCGGTCAAAGCCGCTTCACCGAGAATAACCATAAGCTCTCTCGCGTCCTTGCCTCGGGCGTATGCCGCGAAAAGCTGGTTCATAGTAGCGGCGTGGTCCTCACGCGTTCTGTCAGGACCTATACCCTTATCTTTAAGTCTGGAAAGAGAGGGGAGAACGTCGATAGGAGGCGTAACGCCCTTTCTGTAAAGCTCACGGGATAGAATAATCTGTCCCTCGGTGATATATCCGGTAAGGTCGGGGATAGGATGAGTTTTGTCGTCCTCGGGCATTGTAAGAATCGGGATAAGTGTTATAGAACCCTCTTTTCCTCTTAAACGTCCCGCTCTTTCGTACAGAGTCGCGAGATCGGTGTACATATAACCAGGATAACCGCGTCGTCCCGGGACTTCCTTACGAGCCGCGGAAACCTCACGCAGAGCGTCGGCGTAGTTTGTGATATCCGTTAAAATAACGAGAACGTGCATACCAAGGTCAAACGCGAGATACTCAGCCGCCGTAAGCGCCATACGCGGAGTCGCGATACGCTCGATAGCGGGGTCGTTCGCGAGGTTTACGAACATAACCGTTCTGTCTATAGCGCCTGTTTCTCTAAAACTCTCGATAAAGTAGTTACTTTCCTCGAACGTGATACCCATAGCCGCGAATACAACCGCGAACTGCTCGTCCTTACCGCGAACCGTAGCCTGACGGGCTATCTGAGCCGCGAGCTGAGCGTGGGGGAGTCCCGAAGCCGAGAAAATGGGAAGCTTCTGACCTCTAACGAGTGTGTTCAGTCCGTCAATTGCGGATACGCCTGTCTGAATAAACTCCTGGGGATAGTTTCTTGCCGCGGGGTTCATCGGCGTACCGTTTATATCAAGTCTTTTTTCGGGGATTAAAGCGGGGCCGTCGTCTATAGGATTGCCCAGACCGTCGAATACGCGTGAAAGCATATCGGTAGAAACGGGAAGCTCCATAGAACGTCCTAAAAATCTAACCTTCGAACCCGCGAGGTTGATACCTGACGCCGACTCAAAAAGCTGTACGAGCGCGTTAGTGCCGTCAACCTCAAGTACCTTACAGCGTCTTGTTTCGCCGGAAGGAAGCTCGATTTCGCCAAGCTCGTCATATTTGACGTTATCAACGTCCGTTACCATCATAAGAGGACCTGCTACCTCTTGTATTGTACGATATTCCTTAGGCATCAGTCATCACTCCTTTTCAGTACGTCCTCAAGCTCTTTGTCAAGTTGGGACTGAATTGACTCAAACTCAGCTTCAATCTTGTTTTCGGGCTCGTATTTATATCTGCCTATGCGCTCGCGCACGGGAATGTTTACGAGCATTTCTATATCAGCGCCCTTGTTTAAAGCCGCGAGCGCCTTGTCGTAGTAGCTTAAAATAGCTCTCATCATAAGAACCTGCTTTTTAAGCGAGGTGTATGTATCTGTCGGGTCAAACGCGTTCTGGTGTAGATAGTCCTCTCTTATTGAACGTGAGGACTCGAGCTTTAAGCGGTCGGGAGCGGAAAGCGCGTCCATACCGACGAGGTTAACTATTTCCTCAAGCTCCGCCTCGTCCTGCAAGAGAGCCATAAGTCTGCCTCTCAGCTCCATAAAGTCCGGAGCGGCGTTTTCAGCGTACCATTTTTCGAGCTGGTCAGTATATAAAGAATAACTTGTCAGCCAGTTAATAGCGGGGAAGTGGCGTTTATAAGCGAGATTAGCGTCAAGTCCCCAGAATACCTTAACGATTCTGAGCGTAGCCTGAGATACTGGCTCGGATATATCTCCGCCGGGGGGCGATACGGCGCCGATTACAGACAGAGCGCCCTCTGTGTCTTCTGTACCGTTTACGATAACTCGTCCCGCTCTTTCGTAGAACTGGGCAAGACGGCTACCGAGATACGCGGGATAACCTTCCTCACCGGGCATTTCCTCAAGACGTCCCGACATCTCTCTGAGCGCCTCAGCCCAACGCGATGTGGAGTCAGCCATTAACGCTACGGTGTAGCCCATATCGCGGAAGTATTCCGCTATTGTTATACCTGTATAGATAGAAGCCTCACGTGCCGCAACAGGCATATCGGAGGTATTGGCGATAAGAACGGTTCTCTCCATAAGAGAGTTGCCTGTTCTCGGGTCTTTAAGCTCGGGGAACTCGTTAAGAACGTCAGTCATCTCGTTGCCGCGTTCACCGCAGCCGATGTAAACGATAATATCAGCCGCCGCCCATTTTGCGAGCTGATGCTGAACTACTGTTTTACCCGAACCGAACGGGCCGGGAACTGCCGCTACGCCGCCTTTAGCAAGCGGGAAAAGCGTATCAATAGGTCTTTGACCTGTTGTAAGTAAAATGTCAGGGGAAAGCTTTTTCTTATAAGGTCTGCCGTTACGAACGGGCCAGGTAGTAAACATCTTTACATCTGTAACGCTTTTATCGGTCTTGATTTTAGCTACGACCTCATCAATGCTGAACTCGCCTTCTTCAATGCTCTCAACAGTACCCTCAACCTTATTAGGTACAAGGATTTTGTGTAATACGGCGCTTGTTTCCTGAACCGTACCGAGAATATCGCCCGCTTTAACCTTGTCGCCGACCTTCGCGACAGGTTTAAACTCCCATTTTTTGTTATGGTCGAGCGAGGGAACGTCTACTCCTCGTGTGAGGTTAGTTCCCGCAACTCTCATTATTTCGTTAAGCGGTCTTTGAATACCGTCGTAAATCGCGCCGATAAGTCCGGGGCCTAATTCAACCGAAAGGGGAATACCCGTTGACTCCACCTTTTCTCCAGGGCCTAAGCCAGAGGTTTCCTCGTAAACCTGAATAGAAGCCTTATCGCCGTGCATTTCAATTATTTCGCCTATAAGACGCTGCTCGCTTACACGTACAACGTCATACATATTAGCGTCGCGCATACCCTCGGCTATAACGAGAGGTCCCGCGACCTTTGTAATAGTACCTGTTTTCAAACCATACACCTCAATCTTAGTGTTTATAATAAGTGTAATTAATGATTATTAAAAATTATATCTGAGCCTACCGCTTTTTCCACGAAAGAGGATAAACGTTTTGTGCCTGTATCGTTGTTGCCTTTAACTCCCGGAATAGGAATAATAGCGGGGGAGATTCTGTCCTCGTATCTGAGGCGTTCTTTTTCAGTTACCGAATAAACCTGTTCGGTAACATATATTACCTCGTATTCGTCACTGTCCGCTATTGTTCTCAAAATTCTGGAGCTGTCGTTTATATCGTCACAGGGGAAAATCACGAGACCGATTGCGGAAAAGCCCTTTATGCTCTCGCTGTCGCCTAAAACAGCTATGTTTTTAGCCATAAATCTCACGCAGCCTTTCTCTGATTGTTTCTTTATCGGCGCCTGTTCTTATACCGCTTTCGATAATGTGGATAACCTTTTTCTCCGCTTCAAAGCCCAAGTAGTAACCTATTAACGGTTCACAGCCCTCGCTCGCTCTTTTACAGCTTTCCAAAGCGAGCTTCATAAGTCTGTTATCTACATACTTCTCAAACAGTGAGGGAGAAGCTTTAAATTCTTCCACAGACTCGCTACAGCCGTATTCGCTTTTCTTGGAGAGCAATTCCAAAAGCGCGTCAGAGCCCTTCAAAGTCGCGTTGATAACGCTTTCCTTATTGAAATCCTTAACCTCGCACAGAGCCTTTTTAAGATAATCCGCTCCGACCTGAGTTTTTGAGCTTCTCAAAGCGGTCTTAATATTGTTGTAGAACACGAAAGTATTAAAATACTCGTTTAAAAAATCCGATTTATACTCCTCGATTAAAGAGAGCATATATTCCATAACAGCTCTGTCTATAACCGCGTCCGCTTCTCTGGCGTCGGATTTATGAGTAATAATCTCGTAAGCTTCCTTGGCGCTTGAAGAAATCCATTCGGGAAGTTTATCGAAACGCTTATGCTCCACAGCTTCCGTCAGAAAGCTTGTGTCAATAGTACACGGACTAACAAGAAGGTCATCGCGCTTTTTTCCTGACATTATACCCTTTAGTATAACCTTGAAGTTATGCGCGTCATTTTCTATGATAAAGGGTTTAAAAATATCAAAATCGGGAGCGACGCTTTTCAGGTAAGCCCACATTTTTTTTGAACGGTCTTTTAAAACCGAATCTACGTCTTTGCCGTCACCGTAACCCTTGTCGTTAAGGTAATGTACAAAGTCATCAAGATTATCGTAGGCGAGAAGCTGTTCTACATCTGCCGAGTTCAAGAGATCTTTCTCTTTAGCCCTTACCGAGCCTATGGAAAATTCATATGATAAAGACATAAGAACCCTCCTTATTTAAACAGTTCTCTGCTTATGATATCCTCGAGAGCGTCTCTTTTGGACATTATAACCGCGTCGATAGCCATATTTTCCTCAACGTTACCGTTTTTAAGAATAAATCCGCCGATGATTTCAACAGGGCTGTCGCTTACCGTAACGCTGATGCCGACGTTTTGGAATTTTTCGGTAAAATCACCGGGCAGTCGGTTTAAATCCTTTTGATTCAATAAAACCGTTCCGCTTTCAACATCGAGAGTTTCAGCGAGCTTGTACATAAAACCGAAATACTCGTCGTCGAAAAGATTTACAAGATAGCTTTGAAGCTCGTCGAAGGTTTTGTCGATTTCACTTCTGCGCTTTCTCAGAATAGTATTCCTGATTTCGAGCTCGCACCTGCTTTTAGACGCGTTATTTATCTGTTTTTCACGGGCTTTCGCTTTTTCGAAAACCTCGTTTTCTGCTTTTTTTGCTTGTATTTCAGCCTGTGAATTAATAACTGAGCATTTTTGCTCGGCTTCGTCAAGAATACCTCGCACCGCTCTTTCACAGTCGGAATTAATACGGTTTAGTATTTTATCTTCACCGTTCATACAGAAACCGCCTTTCGTTTTGTGGTAATTATATCTTTAACGCGGGTACGGAAATAACAACAAGGAGAGATACGATAAAGGAAAGGAGAGCGTAAATCTCAACTAAAGTAACCGATACCATCGCCTTGGAAAAGTTTCTGTCGTCTTTCGCGCTCATCGCGATACCCGAAACAGCCGCTTTACCCTGAGCAAAGCCCGAAACCATACCGCCGATACCGATAGCGAGAGAAGCGCCTAAAAACGCGAGTCCCTGCGCCATTGTCGGAACAGCTCCGCCTAAAACGCCGCAGTTAACGAGAATAAGGAAGCCTACGATAAAGCCGTAAAGTCCCTGAGTACCGGGGAGAAGTGTTAAAACAAGCATTTTACCGAACTTGGACGAATCCTCGGATAAAACTCCCATAGAAGCCTGAGCGGCTCCTCCAACGCCCTTTGCGGAACCGAAGCCCGCCAAAGCTGTAGCGATTGAAGCGCCTACCAGCGCGAAAAACATACCATTTGTAAACATATTATTTTTCCTCCTTGATTTTTATATATTTACTGTTGAGCGTAAACGGCTCGAATTCTTTGCCGCCGCCCTCGTAAAATTTACTGAACATTTCTACGTACTGCAATCTCATAGTATGTACGTAAGAGCCTAACGCGTTTAGTCCAATATTAATCGCGTGACCTACAATCATAATTATAATCATAAATATCATACCGACAACGCTCTTGCCGAACATAGTCGCCAGCATATTGAATACCTGAGCCATAACTCCTGTAGTAAGTCCCAAAGCCAAAAGTCGGGAATAACTTAAAAGGTCGCTTATATAGCTTGTTACGTCGTACAAAGACGCGAGTCCGCCTACAACCTTGCCGATACCTTTCTTTTTCCGTCCCTGAGTAAGCACCAATCCGACAGCGCAGGCAATCGCGATACCCGCTCCGATATAGAAAACTGTCTGTGAAACCGCGATACCCGCCGCGAGTACGGCAAAACCTATTAGCATTAACATCCACAGTCCTGTGTCGAAGAACGCTCCGCCCCAGTCTTTCTGTTTCAGGCAGATATAGAACTTACATCCCATACCTACGAGTATATGCACAAGTCCGAACGCTATGGAAATAATCATAAGTACTAAAGCGTCCTTCTGCGGGTCGAGAGTCGGCCACGGCAAAAGCTGAGCCATAGTAAGCTTAGCACCCGTAAAGTAGTTGTAAAGTACAACAGGCGCGTCGCCGAATATACTTCCGAAAATAAGTCCCCAGAAGAAGGTGGACACACCGCAGTATTGGAACAGCTTTAAGTTATTCCGCATTTTTTCGTCGGGTTTGAACGCCTTAAGTACAATTCCGATAGCTATTACCATTAACAGACCGTAGCCCGCGTCGGAGAACATCATTCCGAAGAAGAAATAGAAGAAGAAAGCAAGCAGCGGGGTAGGGTCGATATCCGCGTGAGAAGGAGCGGCGTACATCGTAAGAATACTCTGCGCGGGTTTTGAGAAACGATTGTTTTTCAGCTTAACAGGCGCGTCGTCGTCCGCGTCCTCAGCCTCAATATAACAAGTAGAAACCCTTTCGCAAAGTTTGATTAGCTTATCATAATCCTCGTCGGGAATATAGCCGTTTATAACGAAAACGTGTTTTGTATGCTCAAGCTCGTTTATAACGTTATATTTATCGGCTCTTATTCTGAAATAATCCTGGGTTACTTTTATTTCCTCTCGGTGTTCAGCCAATTCTTCGATTGCTTTTTCACATCGCTCAATATCATTTTGAAGCTGTACTTTTTTATTCGTTAATCGAGATGTCTTTACAGCGGGAGTATGAGAAGTACCCGTCATAGGCTTAGCGAAACCCAAGGTTCTCAGTACGTCTTCAGCCATTTTTTTCTGACTGATTGGAGCAAATAGTACAAAACAGGTTAAATTATCCTCTTTATGCTGAATTTCAAACTCAAACTCAAGCTTAGGATTTTCAGCCGCTAACGCTGTTTTCAATTCACCATCATTGTACATTTTAGGCAGAGAACCGATAAACACCGCGGTCGATTGTGTATCAGCGGTATTAATCGGAATATCGAGATTCTGCCATACCTCGAGTTGAGCGAGAGAGGTGTTGATTCTAACAATCTCTGCCGAATTATCGATTATTGTTCTGTTACAATCGATAATCTGTCGGCATACGTTTATAACCTCGCCCGAATTCGAGGCGATTTCTCCGATTTCATCGGGGTCAATTTCTTTTCTGCCCGCGAAAGAAGATAATAGGCCTTTCTTTTCTCTGGCGTACTCGTCGAGAATACTAAGGGAGTTTTCGCACAGAGTAACATTCTTTTCAAATATTTTCATCTGTGAGGTAACATTAACCTTAGAAAAGCCCTTTTCGCTTTTATCGACTTTTCTGACCTGTATAAGCGCGCTGTCCTGAATATGCTCTAATAGACGTTTTCTGTCTTCTCTTAAAGCGACAATACGCACTTTTTTCATTTTCAATTTTGCCAATATGTATCACCACACTTTATAAAAAAGCAAAATTACTTAACTAACGCTTCAGCGGCAAGCTTTATTACTTCCTGCCTGTTTTTCTCAGCCGCTTTGGAGATTTTCTCGCATTTCCCCGAGGCGGCGTCCTTAGCCTTTATAAACTGAGCCTCGGCGTTTTTTTCAACCTGAGCGATAATCCCGTCAGCCTTAGCCTGAGCATTGCTCTCGGCGTTTTTTATAAGCAGTTCGGAATTTTTCTCAGCTTCTTTCACCATAGCGTCAGCTTTAATTTTAGCTTCATTTTCACGCGTTTTACAAGCTTCCTCAGCGCGTAAAATAGCGTCCAAAATTTCTTTAGCCATAATTTCTACCTCTTTAATATAAAAATATTATAAACTATTAAAGCCAATTCCTAATAAATATATCATATTTTAGTAAAAATATCAATAATAATGTATAATTATTTAAGCTTTTCCGATAAAAGTCGTATTATTAATATTTAATTATCAATTATAAGCAGTTAATTTGAAATTACGAAACATACAATTCAAGACTATACGTAGTTTAATAAGCTGTTTTTCTCACGCTTTTGTGTACCTTTGCTTATGGCGGAGACGGCGAGTTAGTTCATCTGTGAAAAACATTCATCTCGAACCTTGGGTTCACGTTTTGGGGAAAGGTTTCATCAGCGCTACGGGCTAAAAACAGTCCGCAGGACTGTTTTCTTTATGTAGCGTTGTGACCGCCGCCAGTGGCGGATAAAGGGAGCAAAAGCGCTCGGCAAAATAAGGAGTTGAAGGACTGCGAAAGAGCAGTCCGCGCAACGACTATATTTTGACGCGATGTTTTCGAATCTCGCCTTAATGTTTTATATGAAAGTTGTGCGGAGACGGCGAGTTAGTTCATCTATGAAAAACCTTCATCTCGAACCTTGGGTTCACGTTTTCGGGAAAGGTTTCATCAGCGCTACGGGCTAAAAACAGTCCGCAGGACTATTTTCTTTACGCCCTTTCGAATCTCGCCTTTTTTCTCCGCAATAAATAGCAGGGCGCAATACGCACCCTGCTATTTTTTGGCGGAGACGGCGAGATTCGAACTCGCGGGGGATTGCTCCCTAACTGATTTCGAGTCAGCCCCGTTATGACCACTTCGATA
>CADBSD010000080.1 GCA_902797225.1 uncultured Ruminococcus sp.
CCCTGAGCGTTACCGTTACAAACAGCGTTTAATATACTGTCACCTGTATTATTATCGGTGATACTCATATACTTTGTATAGTTTCCGATATTCGTACCCGCGCCGTTGAGGATTTCTCCGTAGAAAAACGCGTCGCTCTTTTTGCTTTTAGCGCCGTTTAAGATAGTTGGCCAGAACTGGCTTCCGGTATTTCCGCCGTCCTCGGGAAGCTCGATATGCTTCGCCGCGTCAAAACGGAAGCCGTCTACTCCCTGATTTACACAATCAATAAGGAAGTTCTTAAACTTGTCCTGAATATCGGGGTGCGCCGTATTTAAGTCAGGCATACCGATATGACCGTGAGTCATAGAATAACGGTCGCCATCACCCGCGCCGTATTCCTCTCCGTGATAATAATCGTTGCGTTTAAGCTCACTGTCAACGCCTTCGTTTACATTCCACGCTCCGCCGCCGTCGCTCTTATTCGCGACATGGTTAGCTACAACGTCTACAACAACCTTGATACCGTACTTGTGAGCCTCGGTACACATAGCCTTAAGCTCTGATTTACCTCCGAGCCAGGTCTGGTTACTCTCAGAAATTCTGATACCGAGAGGCTGGTAGAGCTTCCACCACTCTCTGCTCTGTTCGCGGTAGCTGGCGTTATAGTCCTTCGCTGGCTGTACAGGCGAAGTCTGTACAGCTGTGTAACCCGCCGCCTTGATAGCCGCCATATTGTTCTTGATAGAATTATACGACCAGTCAAAACAATGAAGGATTGCCGCACCCTGGATTTTCTTTTGGGGCTCAACGCTTCCCGAGGAAGCCGACTTTTTTGTTGTTTCAGCGGCGCTGATAGAAACACTGCCTGTTATAAAGCAGGTAAGAATCATACAAACCACCAAAACAATACACGTTAATTTCTTTTTCAAAACACTCTCTCCTAAATTTACCTATATTTAACGGAATTAGAAGATATCGGGGTTACCGTTAGTTACTTAACCTTTATTTTAACTGTTTTGCTTACAGTTTTCGACTTGTAATCAGAGTTACCCTTAGCGGTAACCTTAATCTTGATTTTATAAGTCTTTTTAGAGTACTTACCCTTTTTAAATGTTATGGCTCCCGTAGATTTCTTAACTGTTATTTTCTTGTAAATCTTTGAGTCTGTTTCCTTTTTAACCTTTACAGCTTCAACCGCGCCCTTGGCGTTCGTTATCTTTACGGGCTTAACTGTTACCTTGGACTTTTTGAGCTTTTTGGCTTTTACGGTCTTATTGGAAACAGTAACCTTAACAGTGTTGTCTTTCTTAACCTTTGTCGGAGTTACGGGCTGAGTTGTTTCAGGCTCAGTAACAGGCTCGGTTGTGGGCTCGGGGATTACAGAGGTATAATGCTCGCTGTCCGTGCTGTCAAGAACAGCTACTGTATCCGCCTTCACAGTACCTGTGAGCTGTCCGCCCTTAACGATAAACTCATTACCGTACGCCGTATCCGTATATACACCGTCGGGGATTTCGGTTGTCGTATTAATAGCTTTATCAACAGAAGTATCGCTGTTTACAATTACAGCGCCCTTTGTTCCGCGCGTAATCATAACCTGCTTTTTAGAGCCGACATTCTTCATAGAGGAAGCTTCGCCGTTCATAGCGTTATGGAAATGGTTTACGGCAACTACTTCCTGATGCTGATAGTTATCGTCTCCCGCGGGGCCTATTAAGTTATCGCCCCAGATATTGTCTGTAGAGCTGCCGTGAGGACGGCTGAAGAACAGAGATGTCGTGCCTCTGGCGGCAATAAGCGCCCAGCCCTTTCTTATCTGGTTGTTATTAAGCCAGAATGAAGTGCCCGCGTTATTCGCAAGCCCGCCGTTAGCGTAGGTATCGTGCGACTCAACCCAGGTCACGAGCTTATCAGGCTCAACACCCTCGGACGAATAATCCGAAAGAGTTCTCGAAGAATAGTCGAACATCATAAAGTATGTGCGGAGCTTCGCGCCGTAGGAGGACGCGGTAATATTCATAATCTTGGAGTAATCGGCGTATCTGGAGGAAGCGACCTCAACAGAGCCCATTCCCTGCAATACCTCGCCGTACTGGAAGCTTGAGCCGTTGTCGAGAACTACAGGCCAGAAGTAGCTGGCGTACTCGGGATCGTCGTCGGGAAGCTCAATATGCTTAGCGGTATCATAACGGAAGCCGTCCGCTCCGTCAGCTACACACTGCTTTAAGTATTTAAGGATAAGCTGCTGGTACTTCGGGTTCTGGGTTTTTACATCGGGAAGGCCGTTATACCACTGTGTTGTGGTTTTACGGTCGGGGTTAGATGATGAACCGACGTAAGTGTGATAAAGTCCGCCCTCAATATTGAGAAGGTCCTTAGACACAGCAGACTTAGTGGGCGAAGTGTGGTTAGCTACAACGTCTACGATAACCTTAACGCCGTACTTGTGAGCTTCCTCGCACATATCCTTGAACTCAGCCTCTGTGCCGAGCTGGTAGTTACCGATTGTGTAAGCCGTGGGCTGATAATGATAATACCATTTGCCATCGCCCATATCGCCTTTAATTTTCAGACCGCCGTCGTCGCCCTCATAAACCTTGTTGATCGGAGAGGTTTGCACTGCGGTGTAGCCCGCCTTAGCGATTTTTTCCATATTGTCTTTTATGGTGTTGAAATTCCAGCACCAACAATGAAAAATAAGACCGCCGTGGACGTCGTCGAGGAGTCCGTAGTTATTCTCCGCAGAGGCTGTTTTAGAGGAAGCGGCGTTTGTCGAAACAACAAGTCCCGAGAAAACTCCCGCTATCATAAGCAAGCAAATAAAAACGGAGATAACCTTAGTTCTTTTTTTAGGCATAGTATCAATCCTTTCTTTTCAAAACTCTAAATATATTAATAAAATAAAAATATTCTCAGTGATTTCTGCTATCGAGAAAATTCTGTAGAATAATTGTAGCAGCAACTGAATCGACTACATTTTTCCGCTTCATACCTCGGGTATTTGTAGCGTTCAAATACTTATGAGCGGTAATTGTAGTACCTCTCTCGTCCTGCATACGCACTAAAAGCTTGGTTTTTTCTTTTAGCTTTGCGGCAAAATCACGCGCGTTTTTCGCCGACTCCCCTTCTGTTCCGTCCATATTCTTAGGAAGTCCGACGATTATCATTTCAACCTCGTGCGCTAAAGCTACATTAGCGACCTTCTCGAGAAGATTATCCATATTTTTTTCGTTAATCTGCGCGAGAGGAGTCGCGAGCATCTCCATTTTATCGCAAACAGCAAGGCCCGTGCGAGCCTTTCCCAAATCTACTGATAGAATTATCATAACACAAATTTTCCCATTCTTATCTTTTTCATATATATTTTAACAAAATCGGTGATAATAATCAACCACATTTTTCAATAATAAAAAAGTTTTACCTTATGTCATAATTAGACATAGCGAAACGCGCTCCTATTCGGCATAAATACCTATATTGTTTATGTGTGTCAACCCTATAGACGCCGAACTTAATCTTTTTCTTTTTAAGAACCTTAGAGAGGCGTTTTCTGTTAGAGAAAAGTTTAAGCTTTTTCATATTAGAGAAAACTATGGTGGTTACGTGTTTTTTCTTACACCATTTTATTGCCTCTATCGCCTGTTTCTTATTCTTTGGCGCGGTAAAAAGCCCTGTTTTAAGACCTTTGTTCAAAAACGGAGCGACGTATTTTTTTCCGCCGAAAATCAACGTTCTTTTCAAAAGCTTATACTTTTTAAGCATTCTGATAATCTTTTTCTCACCCTTTTTGGAGAGTCTGTATTTTTTGTCGTTTTTTATATTCTTAATATGAAGCCACAGAAAACCGTTGTTTTTTCGGGTTATTTTAAGCACCTGAGTCAATGTCGGAATAATAAGCTTTGTCGAATTGAATTTTTCAACATTATCGCCCTTAACAATCGGGTATTTCTTTCTTGTTTTCGAGGTAACCTTCCAAATATACTGCTTCTTTCCTGTTGTGCGTGTGGTCGTCGGGTCGTGCTGAATCATCAAATCGCCGTTGTACGCCTCCCACACGTCGCACTCTATAGCGTCAAAACCGCTGTTAAACGCGGCTTTGAACGCCTGAATAGTCGATTCGGGATACTGTCCCGAAAAACCTCTGTGAGCTATAACCAGAGTTTTGGTTTTTTCGTTCTCTGTTTTTCTACCCGAAACGGAAGCTGTAGTCGGCTGAACGGTATCGCCCGTCGAGCCGCTCGCTGTCGATACTTCGGAAGCATTCACAACGCTGTTTTCACTTTGAGCGCAGGAAGTTATAAAAAGAGAAATAATAATAACAAAACATATAGATATAAGCTTTATATTTATCCTGTTCATTTTTTCACATACCTTCTAATATTGACTTATAAAATCCTTATTTGTAATCATAAAATCTACATTAAAGTCCACCATTTTAAACGCGGCTTTGAGGTCGCTTGTATCATAACAGCCGAATTTCAGGTTATACGTATGGGCTGTGTCTACGTGTTCCTTTTTGAGATATTTTGTGTAGTGCATAATAAGTATATCCGCCTTGTTTTTGCCCGCGAAATCGATAGCCTTTACGATATCGGAGGTATTGTTAGGCAGATTCAAAAAGCCTACTCTGATATCGTGCTTTTTGAGCTTGAAGAAAAGCTTGGGCTGGGGCGTAAACACAGTAGCCTTATTGCGCATATGATACTTTTTGATAATCGACTCGATTCTGTTCATCGCCGTTTCGGTCAAATCCACGTTCTTTGTGTGCAGATAAATATTCATATTATGTCTGGAAGCGGACTGAACAGCCTCCTCAAACGTCGGTAAATACTGAGTTGTGTATCTGCTTATATTTATTCCTTTTGTAATGGGATAGTCTTTTCTGTTGGAGTCGGTGACGTTCTGAATACTCTCTTTAAAGTTCGTAAAAATAGACAAATCCCTGTCGTGACAGATAATAAGGTCGTTGGAGTCGGTTTCGAAATAATCGGTCTCAAAGCTTTGGTATCCGATTTCGTGAGCTCTTTTGTAAGACGCGAGCGTGTTTTCGGGAGCCTGGTCCAGAGCTCCTCTGTGCCCCACTATCTCAATCATATCGGAAATAGTTTTAAACCTGCATACTGTATATTTTTTGCTTGTAATATACTTTTTACCGTTTTTAATGTAGGACTTAACAGCGTATTTCGCTTTCTGTATTCTTGAAGTGAACTCGGTCGTATCGCCGTTAAACTTCCTTAATTCTATGTATTTATTTGAATTCGTGCTGTATTTGTAGATTGTATAACCCTGAGCGCCTTCCACGGGACTCCATTTAAATTTAAACTTACCGCTTCTTTTCTGAATAGCGGAAAAGCTTTTCGGGGACTCTACACTGAGAGTTTTCTGTATTGTTTTCTTAATATCATCCTTACGGCTGTACGCTGAAAAGCAGAAATACAGAACAATCAAAACAGCAATCAGAATGAAGATAATCCTGCGATTCCTTCTCCTCCTGCGTCCGAGGCCTTGTCCTCGGTACACAGGCGTTACATATCTTGATTTTGTTACCATATAAATTCCTTATCTTTATTTGTTTTTACCAGGGGTTCACAGAACCTGTAAGCTCCGAAAGCGAGCCTATGCACTTTTCTTCCATATACCTTTTTATACCGTCGTTAATCTTTATCGGCGCGTAAGGGTCGTTAAACAGAACGGTGCCTATCTGGAGAGCTGTCGCTCCCGCCATAAGCATTTCAACCGCGTCCTGCCATTTTGAAATTCCGCCCATACCGATAATCGGGATATTAACGGCGTTATACACCTGCCATACCATTCTAACGGCTACGGGAAATACCGCGGGACCGCTCATTCCACCTGTGTTGTTTCTGATTATCGGACGGCGTGTGTTAATATCTATTCTCATACCCGTCAATGTGTTTATCATGGAAATCACGTCGGCGCCGTAAAATTCGGCGGATTTGGCGATTTCGGCAATATCGGTTACATTGGGGCTGAGCTTAACCATAAGAGGTTTTTTGCAGTGCTTTTTCACCTCGGCTGTAATACTTCCTACAGACTCGCAAGACGTTCCGAACTGCACTCCGCCGCTTTTTACATTGGGACAGCTTATATTAAGCTCAATAAAATCCACGTCGGTATCGGAGAGCTTCTCAGCCATAGCGCAGTAATCCTCGACCGTATTGCCCGCGATATTCGCGATAACAACGGTATTCTGAGCTTTAAGCCAGCCTAAATCATTCTCGATAAAGTGGTCTACTCCCGGGTTCTGAAGCCCTACCGCGTTTAATATCCCGCCTTCCGTCTCGGCAATTCTCGGGGGAGGATTTCCCAAACGTTCCTTTAAGGTGATACCCTTGCAGGAAACTCCGCCCAAGTTTTCGAGAGGATAAAACTCGCTGTATTCTCTGCCAAATCCAAAGGTACCCGAAGCGGCAATCAAAGGATTATTAAAATTAACGCCGCAAATATTTACACTTAAATCAGGCATCAAAGAACACCTCCTCAGCATCGTAAACAGGACCGTTTTTGCAAACCTGAGTCATTTTTATTCCGTCTTTTGTTTTTGTTTTGCAGGCGCATACCAGGCACGCGCCTACCGAGCATCCCATTCTTTCCTCCAAGGAAACCTGACATTTAACTTTTCCCTTGCAGACGTCGGCGACCGCTTTCAGCATGGGAATCGGTCCGCAGGCGCAGACCTCGTCAATCTCGTCCAGATGTTCTTTCAGAATATCGGTTACAAATCCCTTTTCCCCCGCCGAACCGTCGTCGGTAGCGAGATAAACATCGTCGCTTACAGCCTTAAAATCGTCCTGCAAAATAACGAGGTCTTTATTTCTAAAGCCTGTTATAATCATCGGATTGTCGGTTTGTTTAGCGCTGAAAAGCAGCGGCGGCACACCGATACCTCCTCCGACAAAGCAGTAACGCTTACCTTTTTCAATACTAAAGCCGTTGCCGAGCGGAGCTAAGATTTCCACATTATCTCCGACCTTCATTTCGGACATCAGCTTAGTCCCCTCGCCCTTCACCTGAAACACAAGGCGCAGGGTGTTTTTGTCGGCGTCGCAAATCGAAATAGGACGGCGCAAAGTTCTGGAGGGCACTTTAACGCTGACGAACTGACCGCACTTAGAAAGAGCGCAAAGCTCGTTATTTTCTACTTCCCAGTCAAAAATACCGTCGGCGATTTCTTCGTTTTTTAGAAGCTTAAAGTTTTGTGTATCGTATTTCATATATCCTCCCTTATTATTTCCTAGTAATATTTTAGAAGAACAGTTATTGTATTCAGATATTTCTTTTTAGTCACCGAAACCGAGGGCTTAAGCGCGCTATAGCCGAGAATTGAGTTCGCGCTTTTTATATACTCGGAAAAGGCGAAAAGCTCGCTGTTGAACAGTGTTTTATAAACTGTATTATAATCCAGACTCTCAGGGTCTACGTATATATAAAAATACCTCTTTTTCGCTCTCGCGCTTTCGGCAAGGCTTTCAGCCATATTATTGTTAAAAAGGTTTTTCAGTATATATCCCCTGTACTTGTAGTAATTATACTTATCGGCGGTACATTTTGGAATCATCAGGTTAAAGTTCTTTATAGTACCGTCCTTTTCAAAAAGCTCGTCCCCCGAAAACGCTGAAATCTTGGGAACGATTTTGTGCGTTCTTTTCAGCTGTTTTGTGGTGATATTAAAATTATCATACATAAAGAAATCTTCGGTATCGTCCCAGGTAACGTCGGTATAATACCAGTCGCCTTCTATTTTAACGGCGTTCCAGATATGTCCCGCGGCTGTATTCGAGCCCGTTACGGTAATTGAATTAATGCCGACATACGACAGCAAAAGCTGGAACGCGGCGGTATAACCCATACAAACAGCGTTTTGGTTCACAAGACATCCGTAGATTGTATAAGAATCCTTATCGTCTAAATCATTTTTTAGATACTTACAGTTTTTGACAAGATAGTCGTGAAGATAAAGCTCACGCTCGAACTCGGACATAGATGACTTCATACCCGCCAGTATTCTGTTTATTACCGCGTTAAGCTGTTTATATTTCTTTTTGTATTGAGCCGAGGTCATATTCGCGTAGAGCTTTAACGTAAGAGAGCTTCCGCCGTACGAATACGAATACGGCTCGTCAAGCCAGAAGAACTGGGGATTGTCCTGGAAAACAGCGAAAACCGCTTTGGCAATCTGACGCTCGCTTATGGAAATATTCGCCAGAGTAAAGCTGTCAAGCTTATAATTCTTGCTGTTTTTACTCTCCTTTTTGTCGGTAAAGTCGGTACAATGGGCGATAATCGAATTATA
>CADBSD010000081.1 GCA_902797225.1 uncultured Ruminococcus sp.
AAAGCTAAGAAATATTCTGAATCCTGTAATTATATTCGCCGAGTATCTTTTTAAGTTTTCCATTACGCTTCTCCTTTATTTGCGAATCCTGTTATGACTTTTAATATATAAAACAGATATTTTTTCCGAATCTTAGTTTTTTTAAAAAACTATTATATCTGGATAATATTATAACACCTATCCTTTTTGTTTTCAATAATAATCAAGAATACAAAATAGATGTAAGGAAAAACATCTCTTAGTTCCCATTATTTGTGTGTTGAAAAAATAAATCTAAAACGTTATGATAAAAACAGCGTTAACGCATATTGTTATCTGGAGGTTATAATTTGAAACACATTTCAAAAAAGATGATTGCCGCCGCTTTGACGGCGATGATAATACTATCTTGCTCAGCGCCCGCTGTCGGAGCGGCTAAGGTTAATTCCCGCGCTCAGATTAAGCTATTGTGTAATAACGACAGCTGCGGCAGTGTAGAAAAGCTTTTGAAGCAGTATTGTAAAAATAGAAACTGCAATTTGAATGAGCTTATAAAATCTATCGGGGGTTTTTGTCCCGACGGAAATTGCAGTACTAAAAAGCCGAACAATTCGGTACAGCAGCATGTTAAAAAGCCCTCTGAGTCTGTAGTTTCTACAAACACAAACTCGGCTGAGTTTAACACAGCCTATGAATCAGAGGTGTTCAGGCTTGTGAACGTTGAAAGGGAAAAATACGGCCTTTCTCCGCTTATACAAGACAACGGCACGACTAAAGTAGCGCGTTTACGCGCGAAGGAAATCGTTAAATCCTTCTCGCACACAAGACCTGACGGAAGTACTTGTTTTACCGCGGCGAATGAGCTTGGCGTTTCTTATCGCTTAGCGGGAGAGAATATCGCTTACGGTTATCCAACGCCGCAAAAGGTAGTAAACGGTTGGATGAATTCCGAGGGACATAGAAAGAATATCCTTTCATTTTCATTCAAAAAAGTCGGTATAGGCTGTTACAAAAGCAACGGCGTTTTATATTGGACGCAGTTTTTTACGAATTAAATAACAAATAAGCGTATAGCAGGGTGACAATTTGTTGTCCTGCTATATTGTTTTTTTAAAGAAAACTATTAAAGCACTTGACAAAAATAATAATATAGAATATAATTAACCTACTATGTAGATAGGTTTAACGTGATTTTGAGGTAGATTATCATGAAAAAGAATTTCAGTAATAAAAATATGTTTAGCGGCATCTGTATGATGTCTTGTTTTGTGTGTTTAAAAAAGCCTCAATCAATTTACGAAAAGTTACGTTTATTGTATAGGGGCGTGAAAACGCCTCTTTTTTCTATATACAGGAGTTAAGTTATGTGTGAAATATACGGTTTCTCGGGAGCTTGTGAACGAGAACTTAAAAGCGATTTACGACAGTTTTATTCCCATTCATCAGAGCATCCAAACGGCTGGGGACTTGCGTTGTTTAATAAAAATAATACTGAATATTTAAAAGAGGAATGTCGCGCCGATAAAAGCAGGTTGTTAAACGACAGGCTTAAAAGACCGATTAGAGCGAAAAACGCGCTCGCTCATATCCGCCTCGCTACTATCGGCAACGAGGAATATGACAACTGTCATCCGTTTTTATCGGTTGATAACAGCGGCAGAACGTGGACGCTGATTCATAACGGCACGGTTTTTGAAAGCGAAAAACTGAATAAATACGTTTTTCTGCAAAAAGGTGAGACGGACAGCGAACGGATTCTTCTTTATATTGTTGATAGCGTAAATAAAAAAAGCGCACAGCTCGGACGTGAGCTGACTGACGAAGAACGGTTTGCGCTACTTGACAAAATCGTTAGAAACAGCTCGCCAAAGAATAAGCTGAATCTATTGATTTTTGACGGTAGTATATTATACGCGCACACTAATTTCCGTAATTCGCTTTACTTTCGGGTTGATGAAAGCGGCGTGACATTTTCTACCCAGCCTCTTTCAAAGGGGATTTGGGAAAACGTACCGTTTACTACACTTCTCGGCTATAAAAACGGTGAGTTTTTATTTAAGGGAACGAATCACGGCAACGAATACTTCTTTGACCCGTCTGCGTATGAGCCGTTGTATATGGCGTACTCAGGTCTGTAAAGAGAATTTATTCTATATTGCCGCTCGGTTTTCCGTGATTCGGTAAAAAACAATAGATTGCCAATTACACCTTATAAGCCCACGATAAGGTTGTAGGCTATATTGAACATTTGTGGGCTGAAAGGCTATGACGATTAAAATGAACGCTCAGGAATTGATATACGACCGTTTTATCGCGCCGCTGAAAAAGCCGCGCGCAAGCTATATCGGAATTGAAATAGAAATGCCGATAGTAAATCTCAGCGGAGCAAAAACCGAGAAAGCAGTATGTATAGACGCTGTTAAAAAAGCGATTACGCATTTTGGATTTTCCCCGCAAAAATATGACGACAACGGAGTCTGCCATGAAGCCGTATGTGATGATACGGGTGATGTTTTCTCCTTTGACTGTTCATACAATAATTTTGAGATTTCTCTCGGACGCGTTCGTACGCTTCACGAGGCGCAGGCGAGATTCCGCGATTATCTAAGCTTTATAAACGGAGAGCTGATTTGTAACGAGCATACGCTGACAGGCTTAGGTATCAATCCAAATTATAAAATCAACGATTACAATTTTGTCCCGTCTCCGCGCTACCGTATGCTGGAAGGTTATCTGAAAAAGTGTCAGGCTTGGAACGGATCGTTTCACCCGTATTTCGGTTACGGCACGTTTTCAAGCGCTTCTCAGGTACAACTTGACGTTACCTTAGATGACCTTTGTAAGACCATTGAAGCGTTTTCGCTTGTTGAGCCGCTTAAGGCTGTGTTGTTCGCCAATTCATTTTTGCCCGAAAAGACTGAATTTCTATGCGTTAGGGATTATTTGTGGGAGCAAAGTCCTCACGGTATAAATCCGCGAAACGTTGGTTTTTTTGAGCCGTCTTTGAAATCTGTCGACGATATAATAGATTATTTAAGCAGGGCGAGTATCTTTTGTACCGAGCGCGACGGTAAATATCTGTTCTTCTATCCGATACCCTTTAGCGAATACCTCAGTCGCGATACAGTTGAGGGCGAATACTACGATGGAGAGTATCACTCCTGCGTTTTTAAGCCTAAGGCGGAGGATATTTCGTATCTCAGAACATACAAGCAAATCGACCTTACATCACGCGGAACGCTTGAATTTCGCTCAGCCTGTACCCAGCCTCTGGGCGAGGCTATGACCGTGGCGGCGTTCCACCTCGGTTTGAATAATAAAACAGATGAGCTAATTAAACTGCTTACCGAATCGTTCCTGTACAGAGAAAACGAAACGCCCGCACAACTTCGTCAGCGAATGAACCGAGTGGATTTTCTTTCCTATGTCAACGTGGAGAAATTACAGGCGCTGCTTAATAGTGTTTTACAGCTCTGCAAGGAAGGCTTGAAGGAGCGCGGTTATTCAGAGGAAATCTATTTATCTCCGCTGTTTGAAAGGGCAAATACCTTGACATCTCCGTCAATGCGGTTGTTGCGGCAAAACGATATAAAAAGTATCATCAGAGAATACGCTTGTTTGTAGGTGAAATAATGTCAAAAATAATCAATATAAGTAATGCGTTTATTTTGGGCGGCACTTTCGGTTTGGAACGAGAAACCTTGCGCGTCACAGCTGAAGGGTATATGGCGCATACGCCGCACCCGTTTCCGAACGACTCTCATATCGTTAAGGATTTCTGTGAGAATCAGGCGGAAATCAACACAGGCGTTCACTCTACCGCTCAGGGAGCTATTGGCGAGCTTACGAAGCTTTCAAAACGGCTAAATACTGAGCTTAAAAAACACGGCGAAAGGCTATGGATGTACTCAAATCCTCCATATATCAAAAACGAGGACGACATACCTGTTGCCGTCTATGAGGGTGACCAACAGGGTAAGCATAGCTATCGTCTTTATCTTTCCGAAAAGTATGGAAAATATAAGATGACGCTGTCGGGTATCCACGTGAACTACTCGCTATCGGAAGAAATGCTCCGATATTGCTTTTCTCAATCATCTAACAGCGATTATAAACAGCTAAAAAACTATGCTTATTTACGGCTTGCGCAAGGCTTGCTGGAATATGGCTGGCTTATTAACCTTTTATTCTCATCTTCTCCTGTTTGCGACGGCTCATATCTCAGCCCCGAGAGAATCGGAGAAAGTGTTATTACCGATTACGCTTCCGTTCGCTGCGGAAAAGAAGGCTACTGGAACAACTTTACGCCTGTGCTTTCGTACGAAAGCGTTTTGTCCTACGCTGAGAGTATTCAAAAATATATTGAAAGCGGAAAGCTCGCGGGGGTAGGGGAATTGTATTATCCGATACGATTAAAACCAAAAGGAGTAAATCGACTCAATAATCTTGTCCAAAACGGCGTAAATCATATCGAGTTGCGTAATATCGACATAAATCCGTTTGCCAAAGAAGGTATAGACGTTCGGGATTTAGAGTTTTTAGAGCTTCTTATGTTGTGGATTTACTGTACCTATCACGAAAAGCCTTCGCGGGATGAACAAATCAGCGCGGTTGAGAATTTTAAAAATTCCGCTTTGTATGATATTGACAACACTATTCTGTTTAACGATAACACAAAAAAAGAATCGCTGAGAACAGCGGGCATACGAATCCTCAGCGAAATAACAGCTTTTTACAAAAACAATACTAAGGCTGATAATCTGCTTGAATATCAGTTGAATAAGCTTACAGAAAAGAACACCCGATACGCTGAAAAAGTACGGGCATATTTAAAAGATAACTACATAGAAAAGGTGATAATATGATAAAACAATATAAACTCAGATTAACTGTATTAACGGCAATGTTTGCCGCGTTGATAATCGTAACAACTGCTTATATAAAAATCCCCGCGCCGCTCGGATATATTCATATCGGCGACTCCATGGTGTATTTGGCGGCAAGTATCCTTCCTGCGCCGTTTGGATTTTTCGCTGCCGCGATTGGCGGTGCCATGGCGGATTTATTGGCGGGTTATCCCCAGTGGGCGTTTCCGACGGCAATTATAAAAGCACTTAACGTTTTGCCGTTCTTTTTAATAAAGCTGTTAATGAGTAATCGTATAAAATATGAAAAAATTATTAATTCACAAAACATCTTAATGTTGATTCCGACTACCTTAGTCACACTCGGCGGCTATTTTGTCGCGAATACCCTGATGTATGACAGCGGTGCCGCAATTGCTGAGCTGTTGCCGAATCTTTTTCAGGCTTCCGCGAGCGGTATTGTTTTTGTTGCGGCGGGATTGAGTCTGGACGCCGTTAAATTCAAATCAAAAGTATTGTCGGTCGGAAAAGGATACTAGAAAAGATACAATTAATTAGCAGACGTATTTCAACTCTTTGTTTTTCGGATTTTTATGTGAAACGGTATAGACAAATATATCGGATTTTGATACAATGAAAGCAGAAAAACAACGGAGGGTTGAAAATGAGCGTTATCGGAGAGCGAATTATCGACCATTCCGTCACTAAAAGCGCTCGTTGTACTGATTTCTTTGCCAAGATTCTGCTTATCAGCCAGGGAACATGAATGGATTTGTGCGAGGTTGAGCGGTGTATTAAGACGCTATGCTGACGAAATAGCCAAAGGATGTCAGTATGTGACTTTTGGTATGTGTGATAGAGAAAAGCCGCTTTTTAAAACTGATAGTTGAGTTGTTATTCAATTTATTGAATAAAAGATTAAACAGTTGCTTGATATTTGTCGTGCAACTGTTTTATTATATAAGTACAATAAACGAAGCTATTATCGACAGGGGAGGAATCAAGATGATTAAGGAAGAAATGTTTGAGCTCAGTTTATTCCTCCTTGAAATTTGAAATGATTAGATCATTGCAAAGTGTTCAAGAGCAGCACGGATAGCATCTTCCTTTTCTTTCGGGCAT
>CADBSD010000082.1 GCA_902797225.1 uncultured Ruminococcus sp.
AGCTGTAATATAAGCGCGAAGATATCCTCGCTTCTGTGATACGCCGCCACATTGAGCTTCGGTTTAAACAGCTTTATTGTATTTTCCATACCCTCGAAGGTTTCGCGCTCAGCGCCTTCAACGTCAAGCTTAGCGTAGGTAATACGCTTTCCGCAGAGAATAGTATCTACCCTCGCCGCCTGTACGGGCGTTCCTTTTTCGTCTATCGCGCAGTTTCTGCCTGATTTTGTATTGAATTTTATTACCGCATTCTTATTATACGAGCCCAGATTCCAAAGGCTTACGTTCTCCATATCGGCGCAATAATCGGAAAGTTTTTTAAAGCTCTTTGCGTTAGGCTCAAATGCGGTTATGCTTTTATACTTTCCGCCCGTATAACCAAGAAATTCCTCTATTGTGTCGCCGTTATACGCGCCTAAATCGAGATAGCTCTCCTCGCCGCCTAAGTTCAGAATCGAGAAAGCCTCGTCCTTGTCAGTCGTACAGCTTTTTAGATATTTTAAATCCCCGCTGTACTGGAAGCTTATGATATCCTCAAAAACCCTTCGGCTCATATCGTCCGCCAGCAGGCTGTACGCCTTTTTAAGCTCGTTTTCGTTAGCCAGCACAAATTCCCTGTCAAAGGTATTTTCTCCGAACACAGGTACTGAGGGCACAAATAACGGGTGCTTTTCGGATACGTATTCAATATGGCTCATAACGTCGGGGAGCTGACTCGCGAAACAAAGCGCGACAGTAAAATCTCCGAGTTCACTCTCGAAATCGGAGAGCTTTTTCACCGTAAAATCGTGAAACCTTTGCCCTCTTACGAAATCATCGCTCGCCATAACTCCTCGGGGCTTTATACCGAGCTTATAAAACCGCGAAAGCACCTTATCAGCGCCGTCGCCCATTCCGTAAAGTATAATCGGCTTATCTGTAGTTTTAAAATAATCCCAAACCGACCGCAGCGAGCCGATCAATTTTTCAATATCCAAATAACTCATTCTTTTCATTATAAATAAACCGCGCAAATAATCGTAATAAAAATAAAACGCCCACCCTATTGGGTGGACACTTTGTTAATGTTGGCATCTCCCTATTTTCACACCCCGTCGCCAGGGCACTATCTTCGGCACCACAGGGCTTAACTTCTGTGTTCGGTATGGGAACAGGTGGACCCCCTGCGTCATCGACACCAACTCTGTCGCTCTCTCAAGCGACTAGACTATTATACCACTACGATTTTAAAAAAGCAAGTCTTTTTTTGAAAAATTTTAAAAAATTTTGTTTTATTATAAAACTAATTATCCTATTCTTTATAAACCCCTGCACAAGCTCTGTAAAAGCCCGTAAAGCTTGACTAAACGCGCAAAAAGGAGTAGAATTAAAAATTAGATAAGTATGTATTTTCCCGTGATTGGAATGATATTATGACAAAAATCAGTAATATTCTCCTGCGTTTAAACGCGCTTTCCGTTTTCAGAGGTGTTTTAAACAGGAGCGCAATAAACGGTTACTTAAAGCTGATTCGCTCAATGGAGGAAAAGCCCGAGCTCTTTCTTTCCGCCTACGGAGAGTTCTACAGCCTTTTAGCTCAGCGGAACATTTCGTCGAGCCTCGCCCGTTATATTACGGAGGCGGTGCTTTTTGACGAGAATGTGTTTACCATAGCCTGTGCGGGCGAAAAGCTAGAAACGCTTCCAAAAAGCATTATAGCCGCTGTAAAAAACGATTTGCAGACGCTGTATGAGTTTTCAGAGCTTTCCGCCGAGGAGCTTTTAGACGGTTATAAATATAAAAATGAGATTTCCGATATTATACTCTCACTTCCGAAATGGAATACGGGCGAGCCTGTCGACGAGTTCAAAAACGGACTTGATATAGACAAGCTGTACGATTTTTATAAAAACAACGGCTTCGGTATCTATGCCAGATATAAGGCGTTTATCTGGCGCGACAGCGATATAAAGCCTGTAGGACATCCCGACAAAATCGCTATAGAAAACTTTATCGGTTACGAGCGTCAGCGAAATCAGGTGCTCGAAAACACCAGAGCGTTTTTAGACGGAAAACCTTGCAACAATTGCCTTCTGTACGGCGATATGGGCACAGGTAAAAGCTCCACCGTTAAGGCTATCGGCAACGAGTTCAGACACAAGGGGCTCAGAATTGTCGAAATGCCCAAGGAAAGACTTATGGACTTCCCTTTACTGATAGACAGAATCGCTCAGAACCCGATGAAATTCATTATTTTTGTTGATGATTTATCGTTCCAGCATCAGGACAAAAACTACACCTCGCTAAAAGCGGTTCTCGAGGGAGGTCTCGCCGCTAAACCAGACAACGCACTGATTTACGCGACTTCAAACCGCCGACACCTTATTAAGGAAAGCTGGGCGGACAGAGATACCGACGACATAAACCGCAGGGATAATATGCAGGAAACCTTATCCCTCTCCGACAGATTCGGACTTTCGGTTTACTTCTCAAATCCCGACAAATACGAATACCTTAAAATAATTTATTCCCTCGCCGAACGCGCCGGAATCGATCTGGAAAAAGATGAGCTTTCTATGCTTGCGGAGCGTTTCGCTCTCGTTAAAGGCGGACGCTCGCCGAGATGCGCTAAGCAGTTTATCGAATCACTGGGAGGCGGAAAGATATGAAAAATAAAATTACCGCCTTAATTCTGGCGGTACTGACGGCGTTCTCCGCTCTCGCGATTACTTCCTGTTCCGAAAAGAGCGGGTATCCCGTAACCGTAGCAGGCGTAAAAATTGAATCCGAGCCTGAAAATATTGTTATTCTAAGCAAAAACTACGCCGATATCATCTCTTATATCGGCTACGATGAAAAGCTTGTCGGCAGATCCGACGAGGTTAATCAAAAAGGTATGCACGTCGTACCGAGCGTAGGGCCCGCGGCTAAGGCTTCCGTTTCAAAAATAAAAGAGCTTAAAGCCGACGTTGTTTTCGCTGAAAACAATCTGAACGCCGATACAAAGGCACAGCTCGAGAAAAACGGTATAAAGGTAGTTATTCCCGATAAGGCGGAAAACAAAAAACAGCTCAAAAATCTCTACATACAGCTCGGCACAATTCTCGGCGGAAGCAAGAGCGGTAAGGAAAAGGGCAGACAAGCCTGCAACAAGCTCCTCGGCGAGCTTGATGACGTCAAGGATATCGTAACCGAAAAGAGCAAAAACCTTACAATCTGCTATCTCTACCTTGAAAAAGGCAAGCTTAAAACTATGAACGAGGGCACATGGGGAGCCGAACTGCTCGATTATACGGGTGAAACCAACGTACTGAAGCATCAGAAAACGAACGCGGTAAACCCCAAAAAGCTTTTACGCTCCAATCCTGATTTCATCTTCTGCGAAAACAGAGCCGTAGCGGATAAATTAAGAAGCAGTAATTACCTCAAAGGACTCTCGGCACTTAGAGGCGGGCTACGAGCCGTCGCATACGACGAGATAACAATGCAGGGAACTACCTCTCTCTACGCGGTTAAAAAAATGCTCAAGAAGATGTACTCGGAGGACTTCAAATAATGGCTCATCCGATTAAACATTTTTTGACAATAACGCACCACCGCCACAAGGTTATCGCGAACTGCTTTCGAGCGGGAATACCGCTAAGGGGACTTCTCCACGATTTGTCAAAGTACTCCCCCACCGAGTTTATCCCCGGGGCGAAATATTTCCAAGGACACCGTTCTCCCAACGAGGGCGAGCGCGAAAGCTACGGTTATTCAAAGGCGTGGATGCATCACAAAGGCAGAAACAGGCATCATTTCGAATACTGGACCGATTACGACAAGGTAACGAAGCGTATGAAGGGCGTTAAGATGCCGAGAAAATATCTTATAGAAATGTTCTGCGACAGAGTCGCCGCGAGCAAAATCTATAACAAAGGCAATTACACCGACTCTAAGCCTTTAGAGTATTTTTTACAAGCTAAGGACAACCGAATTTCCGTTATAAACGAGGAAACCTCGGACGAAATCGGCTATCTTTTGAGAATGCTCAGCGAAAAAGGCGAAAAAGAAACTTTCAGATACATTAGAAGTATAAGGAGAAATGGCAATGTTATCCAAGGTAAATGATACAATAAACGCTATGACCGAGTATTTTCGCGGAGATGTAAAGCGTATTCAGCATTTTATGAAGGTATACACAATTGCGCGTACCATAGGTTTAAACGAAAAGCTGCCCGAGGACGTCCAGTTCCTGCTTGAAATCGCGGCTATCACGCACGATATCGGTATTAAGGTCAGCGAACAGAAATACGGCTCCTCGCTCGGAGAGTTTCAGGAGCAGGAAGGCCCGCCCGAGGCTGAAAAGCTGCTCGATAAGCTTGGCTTTGAGGAGGAATTTATAGATATGGTTTGCTATCTTATCGCAAATCACCACACCTACAAAGGTATCGACAACGCTCCTTATCGCATTCTCGTTGAGGCGGACTTCCTCGCGAACATCTATGAGGACCATATCAGTATGGAGCTAGCGAAAAACGTAAAGGAGAAAATTTTCCGTACTAAGTCGGGCATAAAGATGTTTGACCAGATGTACGGAACGCCCGTCGAGCTCCCGTCGGACGCCAGAATCACATATTAAAGCACAAGCGGTACAGTAAAATGTACCGCTTATTATTTTTTATGTCTTATTACAAAAAAGGCAGCTCAACTCGCTTGGAGTTTAGCTGCCCTTTTCTTATTTGGTGTTAATTATTTAACTTTAATCTTAATCTTGTAAGACTTGTACTTATTAATCTTGACCGTAACTGTAGTTTTACCCTTCTTTAAGCCCTTAAGAACAATCTTATTCGCCTTTTTCTTGGATAAAACCTTAACGCGCTTCTTATCCTTAACCTTTACGCTGTTGGCTATAGATTTAACTCTGCCCGTGATTTTAAAGGTGATTTTACCTTTCTTCTTCACAGTATAGGTTTTTGATTTCTTAAACGCCTTGCTCTTATATTTGAGCGCGGGGTTGGAAGTAACCTTAACCTTGCAGTTAAGAATCTTGTTAGCGGCTACAACCATTACAACGGCTTCGCCCTTCTTAAGAGCTGTTACGTTACCCTTAGCGTCTACCATAACGTTCTTCTGACCGCTGAATACAACGAAAGAAGGTGTTTCCTTAGTACCATTTACCGAAAGCTTGAAGCTCTTTCCTGCCTTAAGGCTCTTAGAATTAACGTTTAAGGAAACTACGGGAGCTGTTGTTGCGGGCTCTGCTTCCGTAGCGGGAGCTGTTGTAGCTTCGGGAACGGTTGTGGGAGCCTCAGTTGTCTCAGGCTCTGTTTCGGGAACGGTAGTTACCTCGGGAGCTGTAGTTGTGGGAGCTTCTGTTGTCTCAACAGCCTCTGTTGTAGGAGCGGCTGTAGTTGTTTCGGGAGCAGTCGTAGGAGCCTCAGTTGTTTCGGGCTCTGTAGCGGGAACTGTTGTTTCCTCTACGGGCTCTGTTGTTGCTTCGGGCTCTGTAGCGGGAGCTGTTGTTTCCTCTACAGGCTCTGTTGTAGCTTCTTCGGTAGTAGCCTCGGGCTCGCTCCATGAGCCGAGATAAATTGTAATATCCTCTCCGCTTACTTCGTCGATACCTTCCGTTACTTCATCAATAGTATATGTCGCTGTATTGACAACGGTTAAGTCTAAGGTCTGTCCCGCTCTGTTTGACCAATCTTTTAAGGGAGCTCCTTTGAACGCGCCGAACTTAACATTTTCGCAAAGAGCGTCGAATGTAATTGTGCCGTCTTCATTCTTAGTACCCTCAATCCAGTGACCGGGAGCGCCGTCTGTGTTCCATGTCCAGGCGTACCAGTCGCCCGCGTCCTCGGCAACACCCGTGTTGAGTTTAGCCTTGTATGTGCCTAAATCTGTTTCCTTAGGCTTTGTATTAGGCTCGTCGGGAACGGCTACGCCGCCTTCCCAAGTGCCTGTGTAGTAATCGCCTTTTTCTCTTTCTTCCTTACCTGAAACAACGTATGTACCGCCGTGCATGAGCGATAAATCGTCTGTCTGGGCAACCTTGCCTGTCCAGCTCTTGTCGGGAAGCTCGCCTGCGGGGATTGATTCGAATGTAGCGAAGATAACGCGGTTATTAAGACCTGAGAATGAAACCGCGCCTCTGGAAACAATACCCGCTACCCAGTGACCGTTTACTTCGCCCCATGTCCAGGTCCACGCGAATACGGTACCGTCGGATTCAAATTTGCCTAAATCTATGAACGCGGAATAATTACCTTCCTCAACGCCCGCGGGAGTTGTTGATGTTTCAACCTCGGGAGCGGCTGTTCCGCCCGACCAGGCGCCTAAGTATCTTTTTATCGGTGTGTTATATCCGTCAAAGCCGTCCTCTTTGCCTGATACAGTATATGTACCGCCGATATGCGTTGTCAATGTATCGGTCTGAGCGACTCTGCCTGTCCAGTCATCATCGGGCAATTCCGTAACGCCCTTGAATGACGCGAAAATAACACGGTTGCAAAGTCCCGAGAACTTAATGGTCTGACCTGTCTTTGTGCCCTCTACCCAATGTCCGGGATAACCGTTGTTTGTCCATGTAAATACGAACCATGAGCCGTCAGATGTATATGAGCCCGTATTAAGAGTAGCTGTGTATGTACCCTCGTTGTTAGTTGCGGTTGTAGGACTAACGGAAGAATTAGACCACTCGCCTGTCATATAGTCTTTTCCTTCTTTAGATTCCCAGCCTGTTACAGTAAAAACATTACCTTCTGTAGTCAGGTTATCTGTCTGGTTCCACGCAGTCGCCCAATCGGCTTTTGTTTCAAGCTGAGTAGCGTCTGAGGGCATTCTTACAAAAACAACTTTTCCGAGAATACCGATTGCGCCGAGACCGATAACTCCGAGAGTTTTGCCCATAATCTCGGGACCTACGAACTGACCCTTGCCTTTTTCAG
>CADBSD010000083.1 GCA_902797225.1 uncultured Ruminococcus sp.
ACCACTTACCACTCGTAAAGAAAAAGCGCCGACTTTTCTTCTAAGTCCGCGCTATCCTAAAGCGCTTCCCATATCCCACAAACTAAATCAACTTCTGGTCAAATTCATACAGCGCTTCGTTTATTTCCATTATGTTATAATTTTTATGAAGAATAAAATATTCTATTATAATATCAAATTTACTGCTGTGCGAGAGCGAGTAACCCGCTTTTTCGAGCAGGCTTTTTGTTTGCCGTAAATCCAGCTCAAGCGCTATCGCGAAGGCTGCCGCCGTCGTTTTAGACGGGCGGTAGTTCGGGTTGGAGCGGATTTTGGAGAACAGCTTTCTGTCCAAATTCGCGCGCTTATAGCACTCGCTGTCGCTTATCCCTTTTTCGTCAATCTTTCTGAACAGCATTTGCGCGAAGCTCTCGTCAATATCCTCGAGCATTTCGCTGAGGCTTTTGTCCGATTGAAAACTTTCAGTTACTGTATCCTCTCTTTCTACAGCCTTCCGTGGAGCCCGCATAAGAGCCGAACCGCAACAATCCGCGCGCGGTACCTGTTTTATCTCAATATAATTTTCCTTTATGTATGCCCGTATCTCGGCTAATGTTTTACGGTTTATATTTCTTTTATGGAATAATTTCACGCTATCACCTTCCAAAAACATTCTACCATATAACCTCTGAAAAATCAAAACCCCGCCAAACGGCGGGGGATATCATCAGATTTGTTATAGCGTTTTATTTATTTTTAGCTTCCTCGGCTCTTTTCTGAGCGAAGGTTTCTTTAGTACCCATATACGGGAACACGAAATTCATATAATCGTCGTTAAACGCGTTGTCCACAAACACGCCTATAAATGTCCTGGGCGGGATATGTTCGGCGCGCTCGTTTTTTCTCATAACGGCGAGAACGGAAAACACGCTGTCGAGCGCTATGATTATACACAGCACGACTGTTAAGATGTTGCCGATTTTTTTAGGGATTTTTTCGATAGTACGGCTTATAAACGGGTAAACATACCTCAGCCAGACGAGTCCGAGTACGCCCCAGATAAGCGCGTAGGTAAGATTTGTTCTGCCGTCGAGGTTAAAAGGCGTATCGCTGTAGTCCCAGCTTATCGTACCCAGAAACATTTCCTGGAAATAGGAGCAGAGGTACTCGAACGTAGCGCCGATAACCGCTGAGGCGAGGTACACAATAATGTCGCCCTTTTTGTGGAGCTTATAAAGACATAGCGTTATAACGACCGCTCCTCCGCCGTAAACGGGAATAAACGGGCCCACAACAAGTCCGACGCGCATCTGAAAATACCCGTCCATAACAAGTCCCCATACGGTTTCCAGAACCGTTCCGAAAAAGCTTCCGATTAAAAACAGCCAGAAAAGCTTGGAAAAGCTCAGACCGTACGCGAACGGTCGGTCTTTCTCGTTCTCGATTTTCGTTTCGTAAATCTTGTCGTTCTTTTCTCTTATAATATTGAACTGACGGCGCAGATCCGAAAGCTGTTTTTCGTAGTCGAGCGACTGCATATCGGGGAAGGCTTTTACAAGCCTTAATCTGAAGCGCTTGCTCTTTAACATTCGCTGTTCATATCTTGCTCTTAAAACGCCGTCGGACAGCTTGCTTTTTCTTCCGCCTATAAGGTCGGAAATATTCTTCATTTTTTTGAGGTTCCTGCGCAGGTTTATTACCGTAATAACGGAAATAACCGTATCGGCGATTATAAGTCCCGTAATCACCGCGGGAATAAGCAGCGCAAGCCATAGCGGCATACCCGACATAAGGCTTAGCATAGGGTTAAACGCGAATTTAACCGAAAGCATTCCGATAAGTCCGAACGCGAACGGTTCCCACGCGCTGATATAACCGTTTATGTTAAATCTTTTTTTAGAGTAGTCCTTCCATTTGAAGCCGAAAGCCCGCTCGAAAAACATAGAAAGCAGATATTTATACAGTGTGAGCAGAATAGCCGCTCCGAAAAAAAGTATAAAGATATTATCTATTCTGTGGAACAGCAGGAACACAAGCGTCATTCCGACGCCCGCCACAGGCAAAAACGGCAGTATGATAAAGCCCGGGTTTACAGCCCTGCGTTTTTTTATTGTACCGGATATAAAGCGCGCAAGCCAGCCTAAAAACGAGAATACGACAAATACCCAAAGTATTTCGGTAATAAGTTTCATTTTTTTAAATTTCCTTTCGAAGCCTTGCCTTTTAAAAGTGTGGATTCAGATGATTCAAAAGAGGGGAGAGCTACAAAACGAATTTCTCTATAGCGTAAGCCACTCCGCTTTCCTCGCAGGATTTCGTCACAAAATCCGAAGCTTCTTTTATATCGTCACAGGCGTTTTCCATAGCCACGGAGAAGCCCGCTGATTTCAGCATATTCAAATCATTTCCGCTGTCGCCGATCGCCATTACCTCGTCTGGAGCGACAGAAAGCCTTTCGGCAAGCTCCAGAAGCGTCGAGCCCTTGGAGCAGTTGCCGCCGATTTCCACGTCGTTGTAGTCGGAGCAGGTATAGAAAATATCTTCGACATCTTTTATGGTTTCACAAATTTCTTTACGTATACCGTTGTTTTTCGCGATAACGTAAATATTATCGCAGCCGCCGAATTTCTCGAGCGTTTTGTAGTGGTCGTCGATTGGTATTCTCGTTCTTTGGATATACTCGTAAAGCGGGGTATTTTTGAATTTTGAAAGCTCGTGTTTGAGGTCGTCACGGGTTAAATAACCAAAGCCCTCGTAAAAAGCCCCGAAATAGCAGTCGAAATCCTTAAGCAGCTCCATAACCCTCAAGCTCGTATTTTTATCCATTGTATGCGAAATAATACGGCGTCCTGATTTAACGTCGGTGACAGCCGCGCCGTTGGTGCTGATTGTATAGTCACATCGCATACCGAGCTTGTATTCCTCGTAAATACCCGAATACGGTCTGCCTGTTACTGGCACGATATGTATTCCTTTTTTTCTGCAAAGCCCGAAAGCCTCTTTGTTTTTTTCTGACAGCTCCTTGTTGCGGTTCAGAGCCGTACCGTCTAAATCTATTCCGATAAGCTTGATCTTATTCATAATTTCACCGATAAAAATAATATCATAATTTGTCGTATAACGCAACAAGAAAAGCTCGTTTTTGAATACTAATGTATGTTTTGAGCAAAAAATAAAGCGCGCAGTTAAGCACGCTTTAAATCTTTAATTACTGATTATTAATAACCGCCGTAGTATGAGTATGTATAGGAATGAGCCGCGTTGTTGCTGTTGATAATAGCTATGATAGCGACAATAACACCGATAATACCTACCACAATACCGATAGCGCTTAATACGATACCGACTGTAGCCATTGAGCTGTTATCGGGATTCTCTTTCTTGGACTTAAGTCCCATTACTATTCCTATGATTGAAGCGGCAAACAGGGGGTTGCAGCAAATAATAGAAACAATACCTAAAATCAGCGAAGCGATAGCCTTTGAATCATTCTGCTTGGGAGCGGGCTGAGCGTTATACTGCTGAGGTTGACCGTTATACTGCGGCTGGCCGTTGTATATGGGCTGAGCGTTGTATGTCGGCTGAGCGTCATACTGCTGCTGAGGCTGAGCGTTATACTGAGGCTGAGCGTCATACTGCTGCGGCTGAGGATTGTTCTGCTGAGGCTGCTGGGGATTGGAATCAAAACCCTGGTTATTATTGAAATTATTATTCTCGTAATTTTCCATTTTTACATCTCCTTTAAAAAAGTATATCAATATTATATAATAACAGAAAAGCTTTGTCAACGACCGGGGGAAAACTTCAGTGCGTTAATATGTAAAAATTTCGCGATAATTTTTCGATATTTTTTTAACTAATTTGCAAAAAGTTCTTGACAGGACATACTATTTATGATATTATATTCTAGCTGTGAAACGCTGGTGTAGCTCAGTTGGTAGAGCAGCTGATTTGTAATCAGCAGGTCGGGGGTTCAAGTCCGTCCACCAGCT
>CADBSD010000084.1 GCA_902797225.1 uncultured Ruminococcus sp.
AAAATACGGCGTAACGTTCGATAAAATCAAAAGTAAGATTGATAAAAAATAAGAAATGCCGACGCGGTATTATACCTCGTCGGCGTTGATTATTATTCAGTTTACCGTAGCGACGTGATATCCTACGCAGGAATATCCGTAACCCGCCGCGGTGGTTATTTTTCCGTCCCACGGGTCGAGTATTTTATAGTCGCTTAAATTCTTACCCGAGCCGTTGTAGCCGTAGAAGGTCACGTAGTGCTGGGGAGAAGAACCTGTTCTCAGATAACCGACGCAGGCTCTGCCGTTGTCGAGCTGTTTTTTTATCGCGCTGAGCATTTCACCGGGAGAGCTGTAGCGGTGATACGTACCGCCTCTCCAGGTACAGCCGCCCGACGACCAGAAGTAACCCGCGGGTTTTAAGTCGCCCGTTACCTGATAGTAGGCGTACGCGAAGGAATACGCGCTGCACATTACTGTCGAGCTGGGATAAGCGTGCTGAATCTGACAGCCGATTTTTTTCTCGGCTTTTCTCATAGTAGAAGCGTTCAAGCTGTAGTGAGCCACAGTGCCCGATACAGTCTGCCTTGAGAGCGGCTTCTTTACCGTTACGTCGCAAAAGGTTTTCGCGCCGTTACACTGGGCTATGATTTTGGCCTTGCCCCTTTTTCCGAAACGAACCGTTCCGTTCGCGCTTACCTTAGCTACCTTGGAGTCGGTGCTGTAGTAAACGACGCTTGAAGCCTTGCCGTTTGTTTTCGCGTTGAGCTTAAGCTGACCGCCCGAACGCTTTACGATCTTCTTTTTGTCGAGCGAAACCTTTGAAACAGGCTTCTCAAGCTCTAAATCGGCGTTTAAGTCGATAACTCCGTTAGTATCCAGCGCCATAACGCTGAAAACGGAAACGCAGGCGATTCCCATCGCCGCCGCTGCCGCCGCTATAGATACTATAGCTTTAGCTTTTGTTGTCTTCATAAAAACTCCTTATACTCTTTTCAAATAAAACCCCTTAACATATGTCGCGTTAAATTCCGCATAACTGCGTTTTTGTCCTTGCAAGGCGCCAGCCTTGCGGCGTCCTCAGCCTTGTTCTGCGAAATTTTCCGCTGACATCTTATTAAAGCTTTTTAATTGAAAACAGTATTAACTCCGCGGTAGAATAAGTTCTACCCGTCACCGAGTAAATCACGCTCGGTGACGAAAAATTTCAAAACCGTTGGTTGAATAATTCTTTATTAGACTTAAACAACGGCTATTATTCTACCAAACGAAAGGCGTAAAGTCAATAAGAATCCAGTATTTATGGGACTTTCACCAACTTTACCCCTCACCGTAAACTTCTTTTATGGAGCATTTATAACAAAATTTTAACTTTTTTGCGTCTTGTGTGACTATACGCCACTATAAAAAATAACAAAAATCGGGCAAAACGGCGTTCTAAAGCCATTTTACCCGATAAAATATCGTGTTCTTATCTTAGAAACTGTTGTGTTTTATCTTAGAAACTGTCGTCGGAGGCTACTTCCTCGTCGGCTGTTTTTTCAGCGGTATCAGCTTCGGGGGTGATGTCGATATCAGCCTCGTCCGCGGTAAAGGGAGATTCCTTGTACTCGTCCTCGTTGGAGCAGGCAACCGTTATATCCTCCAGATCCTCGATATCATACTTCTTTGTAATCTCGATAGTCTGGCTCTCGAGAATCTTTAAGTAACGCTCTCTCGCCTTTTTGATCTGAGCCTTGCTGTTCTCGATAATCTCGAAAAGCGCCTCCTCGTTTTCGCAGGCGTTCTCCTTACCGCCGACCTTATTGTCGTAGTATTTTTTACCGAGAGTTATATAAGCGCGGTTAATCATCTCACACTCGTTTCTCATAATAGTTCTGAGTCGGTTGAGCTGAGCGTTCTGACGGTTTTTCTCAACGATAGACTGGGTAACGCTTGAAACTGTGTCTACGGCGCTCGATAAACCGCTTTTAATAGAATCAAAAAAAGTCATAATAGAAAATTCCTTCCGTTATTTTAGTCAGAATATCAAAAGCGGAATACTTCCCGCTTTCGGCTTACCGCTTCCAACTGTATATATTATGACAGAAAAACGACAATAAATCAATATTTTTTTTAAATTTACTTGCCCATTTATCAACTAATTGGTATAATTATCCTGTAAACATCATTAATTTGTTCGAAAAGGGGTTATATAATGGCAAATTCGGGTGTTATAAAGAAAAGAATAGTTTGCCCTAAATGTAACGAAACTACTATATCCAAGCTCTACACGAGCGTCAACGTAACGAATCATCCCGAGCTCAGGGAGTACGTTATGAACGAAAGCCTTTTTAAATGGAAGTGCCATACCTGCGGTTATTCGGCTAATCTCACCTACCCCGTACTCTACAACGATATGAAAAAGCGTTTTATGATATACCTTATCCCGAGGATAGACCATTTTCAGCTCGCGGACAAGGCGCTCGAGGAGGATTTCAAGAACCTCAAGCACATAAACAAGCGTATCGTTCCCGATTTCAACACCTTTAAGGAGAAGATTTTTATTTTTGAAAGCGGGCTCGACGATATGGCGGTGGAGCTTACGAAGCTCGCGATTTCCAAAATCGTAGCCAAAAACCAGGGCGTGGACGAAAGCGAAATAAAAGAGGGCTATCTCTCTATGTACAACACCGAAAACAACACAATGGGCTTTACCTACTTTATCGGTGAGGAGCGCTCGCCCTATGTCCAGAGCGCCAGGCTCGAGATATACGGCAAGTCAAAAAGCGTAGTAAACGAGCTCGCCGTCAAGGACAAAAAGCTCAAGGGCTTTATAAGGATAGACCGCGAATGGGCGGAGAATATTCTCTACCGCTACAAGCGCGGACGACAGGTAGCCAAAAACAGCTCAAAATGGTAAGGATGAAATGATACGGGGCTCAGCTTACGCTAAGCCCTCGTTTTTTATGTGATAGGAATTTACTCAGAAAATGTATAAATATTCAAGTCGGTGACCTGAAACAGCTATCATTTTAACTGACACCTATCACACAAAAAAATATTTATATTGCTTGCTCAGTCGCGCGCCTTAAAGCTCTCGCAGTCAACGCACTGACATTCCTTGGGGTCGCTCTCGTGAGTTCCAATCGTAACCGTAGACAGCGAGCAGTAGTTTCTGTCGCAGTTATGGAACTTGCAGTCGGTCACTGTACAGCGAATACTTTCGTTAGCGTATGAGTTATCAACCATTTTTATCACCTCGTTATTATTTTCCCGTTTTCTTTTAAAAATATACTCACATAAATTATTTTTTAAAATAAAATATAGCGGTGATACTTATGGTGATATTCAGTTTAATTGTACTTATACTTTTCGCGATAATCGGTCTGTGTCAGGTTTGCAGGGGAGTTGTACAGGCGCTGTCGAAATCAAAAGACGACAAGGAAATCGTGCTTATCGAGCCTATCTCGGCTCATCAGGAAAACGCCGAGCTTCTTTTACGCAACGCCGCGTGGAAGGTGATGTGGATGGGACGGTTCGCTCCCGATAAGGTAATCTGCCTTGACTGCGATATGGACACGGAAACAAAGAAGATGTGCCGCCTTGTGTGCAGCGAATACCCGTTTATGAACATCTGCACCAAAAAGGAAATGCACGAGAGAATCGAGAAAATAAAATAATAAGGAATATTAACGCTAAAAGGGCTGCCGATTCAGGGCAGCCCATAGTTGTTTTATCTCACATTTTGTAGTATAATAGAATATGTTATTTCTTCTTGCGGATAAGGATAATCGGGGTACATTCCTTGCCCTGACCGCAGGGGTTATCGGAAACAAGACCGTGAAGCTCCTCCTCGGAAAGCGTGATATCTGAGGAATAGCCTAAAACCTCCTGGCCTAAATCGTTAGCGTCGACAATCATCATACTCATACCGAGCTTTTCCTTGATTTCGTCACAAACGCCCGAGGGGTTTTCGGGGTTTTCGATACCGATGTCGCCGTACTCGTCCCAGACCTTGTTGTAGAAGCCGTCGAGTCCCGCGATATCCTGTCCTACGATTTCGTAGAACACGCCTTTCTTACCGAAAAGCTTACAAACACCGCCCGCGAAGCTCGCCCAGAGAACCTTGGGCAGACCCGCTTTAGTGATAGCGTACTGCATTTTGATAGTTTCTCCTACGCCGACGCCCGCCGTTTTGGGGTGTGACGCGAATTTCGAGAGGAATTTCGCCCAGAAACCGATTTTTAAATCCTCGCGTCTTACAACGCGGTTCTGACAAAGCGCGATAATCTTCTCGCTGGAGGAAACAATATCGCCCTCCTCGTATATGGGAGATACATATTTTCTGAATATCTCAACATAATCCTCGCCCTGCTTTACGAAGTGGGTTTTGATAGCGTGGCGCATATATGTAGTGCCGTTAACGGTAATTTCTACATTTTTACCTTCATTCGCGAAAAATTCCATAACGTTACCTCCGTTTTATGTAATTTCATTTTTTAACAGCTTTATTATATAACATCTTTTTTTGAAATTCAATTACCCATTAGTAAAATTACACAGATTTTTTCAGGAGTTTTTATGCAGGACAACGAATTAATGGAGCTTACAGCCAATGTCACGACAATTATATATAGAAACGAACAAAACGGCTACACTGTTATAGAGCTCGACGACGAGGACGAAACCACCGCCGTCGGAATAATGCCCGATGTAAACGTCGGCGAAAAGGTGAAGCTTATCGGAGCGTACAAGCCCCACTCGACCTACGGAATGCAGATGTCCGTTTCAGCCTACGAAAAGAGTATGCCCGAGAACATCGCGGGTATTTTGAGCTATTTAAGCTCGGGCTCGATAAAGGGTATCGGCCCCGCCACAGCCTCGACTCTCGTAAAAAGCTTCGGCTCAAACACCCTGAAGGTGCTCGAGAACGATCCTCAGCGCGTCGCGAAAATCAAGGGCATATCGCTCAAAAAGGCGACCGATATCAGCAAACAGCTCAGGGAAAACACAGGTATCAGAGAGCTTATGCTCTATCTCGGCGAGTACGAGATATCCCCCGCCTCGGCGGTTAAAATCTATCAGTCGTTCGGCTCAAACTCAATTTCGGAAATCGAGCGAAATCCATACTCACTCGTAAACGCTCAGGTCGGTATCAGCTTCGAAAAGGCGGATATGATAGCCTCAAGGCTTGATTTCAAGAGCGACGAAAAGGTTCGCGTGAGAGCCGCTCTCGCCTACGTTTTAACCCACAATTACCAAAACGGCCACACCTGTCTGCCGAGAAAAAAGCTCGTAAAAACCACCGCGGATTTTCTGTCGCTCAACGAGGAAACAGTACAGCTTTCGCTTTCGGAAATGATAGACGACAACTCGCTTATAGAGTACAAAATCGGGGACATCTCGTATATATTCACTCAGGATATGTTCAGCTCGGAAAGCTACATAGCTACAAGAATGAAGCTTATGCTCCGCTTCCCCGCAGTTATGATACAGGATATCGACGAACACATAAAGTCGATTGAGAAATATAACAATATTCAGTACGCCTCAATGCAGAAGGAGGCTATCACCCAGGCGCTGTCCAAGGGGCTTTTGGTGCTCACGGGCGGGCCCGGTACGGGAAAAACCACAACGCTCAACGCGATTATTAAGATTCTTAAAGACAAGGGACAAAAGGTGCTTTTGTGCGCTCCCACAGGCAGAGCCGCCCAGCGTATGAGCTCTGTAACGGGTGAGGAAGCGAAAACTATCCACAGGCTTCTGGAAGTGGCGTGGAACAAAAACGACATACCCGAATTCAAGCGCAACGAAAAAAATATGCTCAAATGCGACGCCCTTATTATCGACGAGGTAAGTATGGTCGACTCAAAGCTTTTTGAGAGCGTTATGAGAGCGCTGCCGCTCGGGTGCAGGCTTATCCTCGTAGGCGACAGCCACCAGCTCCCCTCTGTCGGAGCAGGAAACGTGCTCGACGACCTCATAAGCTCCGAGATTATCCCCGTAGTTCAGCTGACGGAGATTTTCAGGCAGTCGCTCGAGAGCCTGATAGTAACAAACGCGCACAAAATAGTAAACGGAGAGCTGCCCGAGCTCAACGTCAGAAACAAGGATTTTTTCTTTCTCGGCTCAAATGACAGAAACTCCGTTACGCAAACTGTTATCGACTTATGCGTAAGGCGTCTGCCCGCGGCTTACGGCTACGATACATACAGGGACATACAGGTTTTGGCTCCCGCCAGGAAGGGCGAGCTCGGCGTTACCGAGCTCAACCGAAAGCTCCAATCGGTAATCAACCCGAAAAGCTCCGAGAAAAACGAGCTCAGCGTAGGCAGGAAAATCCTGCGCGAGGGCGACAAGGTTATGCAGATAAAAAACAACTACGATTTACTCTGGGTAAAGGACGACGGCGAAACGGGTGAAGGAGTTTTCAACGGCGAAATCGGAGTTATAGAAAGCATAAACAAAAAAGCGCGTATTATAAAAGTCCGCTTTGACGACAAAACCGCGAGCTACGACTTTGACTTCGCGGTTGATTTAGACCTTTCCTACGCCACCACAGTGCACAAAAGCCAGGGCAACGAGTTCGAGGCGGTAATAATGCCGCTGCTCGGCGGGCCGCCGATGCTTTTGTACAGAAACCTCCTCTACACCGCCGTCACCAGAGCGAAAGGTCTTATTATAATAGTCGGAAACGAAAGCACCATAGAAGCTATGGTAAACAACAACCGCAAGAACAAACGCTACAGCGGTCTGAAATACTTTTTATGGGAGTGCGACAATGAAAAGTAAAATCATAAAGCTTTTCCACGCGAGGCTTTATCCCGAACGCTGTCCGTTCTGCTTAAGGACGATAAAACCCGGAGAATACCTCTGCCGTGACTGTGAAAAGCAAATCCCCTCGACCTACAGTATGAATTACGCGGTCGGCGGTTATCCGTGCTGTTCGCCGTTTTTTTACCAGGGGATTTTTAAAAACGCGATTAAAAATATTAAATTCAAGTCAAACAGAAGTATTATAAAAAAGCTCGTGCTCCCGCTCGCGGAATGTATAGAAAAGGCTTACGATTTGGACGAAATAGAGATTATAACCTATGTGCCTATGCACAAAAACGAGCAGAAGGAAAGAGGCTTCAACCAGTCGGAGCTTCTGGCTAAGGGCGTTTCCAAGCTTCTCGGTATCCCCTGCCGAACTCTGCTCGAAAAGCACAAGGAAAATAAACGACAGCACGAATGTCCCACAAGAGCCCAAAGGCGCAACAACGTAAAGAACGTATACAGAATTTGTGATAATGAGAACATAAAAGGGAAAACTATTCTCATAATCGACGATATTCTGACTACGGGCATTACGCTCGGCGAATGCGCTTATACGCTCGAGCGTTTCACCCACTCGAGAATACTCTGCGCGACGTTTTGCGCCAGGAACAATTTAAACGAGTAAAGAAATCGCGCTGCTGAGCGGGCAATTTTTAAATAATTTCTTATCACATAAATATAAAAGCAACAAAGTTTTAACTTGAAAATAGCGTGTATATAGAATATAATGTAATTGAGTTTTCAGAATTAAAGTATTACTCAAGGAAGGTGTTAAAGTTTGGATATAGGTATAGATTTAGGCAGCAGCCGTACAAGGGTGTTTGTAGACAAAAAAGGTAAGATTCTCGACGAAGCTTCCGTAGCGGCATACAGCGTAGCCGAAAACAGAATTATCGCCGTCGGCGACGAGGCGTACGCTATGCTCGGAAAAACTCCCGACAGTATTCAGGCGGAGTTTCCGCTTCAGGGCGGAGTTATCGCTCAGTCGATGCTGGCGGAGGATATGGTCAATATCCTTTTGCGCCACGTTTGCACGAGCAAAATCGTTATGCCGAGAGTTGTAGCGAGTATCCCCGGGGATATCACGGAGGTTGAAAAACGCGCTGTGGTAAACGCTATCTCGAGCTTCGGCGTAAGGCGGGTGTTCCTTATTGAAAACACCAAGGTAGCGGCTATGGGCGCGGGACGCGATATTATGGGCCCTCACGGAACTATGGTCGCGAACCTCGGCGCGGGAACCTCAAACGCCGCGGTGCTCTCGCTCGGCGGACTGTCGGTAAACAAAACGATTAAGCTCGGCGGAAACGATATGGACGAGGATATCGTTAAATATATCCGCAAAAAATACTCGCTGATTATCGGAAATCCAATGGCTGAAAAATGCAAAATCGCCGTAGGCTGTCTTACAAAACCCGCTCAGGAGAAAACCTTCCGCGTAAAGGGACGCGACGCGATAAGCGGTCTGCCCCGCTTTGTGGACGTAAACTCGAGCGAGATTATGGACGTTATTATGGAAACGGCTATGCAGATAGTTATGCTGATAAAGGACGTGCTAGAGGGCGCTCCGCCTGAGCTTGTGGGCGACGTTTACAGCGACGGAATAATCCTCACGGGCGGACTCGCGAAAATCGAGGGCTTCCCTGAGCTTATCTCGGAAAATGTAGAGATCAAGGTCGAAATAGCGCCTGAGCCCGAGGACTGCGTTATCGAGGGCTGCGGCAAGGCGATAAACTACATCGCCGAGGTAGAAAGAAACGCGAAGATGAAAAACGACATAAACCCGCTTATGGCGGCGTATTAAA
>CADBSD010000085.1 GCA_902797225.1 uncultured Ruminococcus sp.
AAAAAGTGTTCCTGAGCTGATTAACAACTATGTTAAATATTTTAATAACTATCGTTTATCTTCTAAATTGCATTACAAAAACCCTGTTCAATTTAGAATCGAACAGGGTTTTGATTAATTTGTACTTTTTTATTGTCTACTTTCGCTTGACAGATTCATTTATAACAGTCAGCTTTTATTTATATCTAAATCTTTCTTTTTTATTAACACCGATAATAGAGCCTATAGTTGAGAACAAGAGTATTATAACGAGTTTCACAAGCGTAAATAACTCTATTCCGTATGATATCGAGTTGAGTCCCGCGACAAGTACAATAATTAAAATAAATAAGCCTGTTAAAAGCCCGATAATAAGACCTGAGCTTTTGTAAATCCTCGCCGCGATATATCCGCCTATAAGGCTTCCTATTCCTAAAACTCCCAGACTAACATACTGTAATGCGTCCTCGGGAAGCTTACCTATAAGCGTTATTATCAGCGCTGTAATAACCGTCAAAAATATTGTCGATATAATACCTATAATTGTCCCCGCTATTACTCCTTTAACAGCTTTTTTGTCTACAGAACCTAATTTACTTGTAACTGCTTTCATAAAAAAATCCTCCGAATACAATCCTAAAAGATTATACTCGGAGGAGAGAATAATTATTCATTATTTTTTAAACTTTGAGAAAAATCCTTTTTTCTCAGCGGGATTCTCTGTTTTCGATTCTTCTTTAACAGTATTAATAGAGGAAATAGACCATTTTTTCATCTTCATCTTGTTTCTGTCAGAGCCTGTTTCAATAATTATAGCGTCCTCGTCCTCTTTAATAGCTACAACTCTGCCGATGATACCGCCGATTGTGGTGATTTCATCGCCTATTTCAAGGTTGTTTCGAAGCTCGGCTTCTTCTTTCTTTTTCTTTGAGTTAGGTCTTATTAAGAAAAAGTATAAAGCGCCGAAAATAGCCGCGTAAATTACAATCATTAAAATCATTGAAGAACCGCCGCCGGGCTGAGCCTGTGCCGCGGCAAGAATATGTGTAGTGTTCATATCAAATTTCCTTTCATTATCATTCTGTTTTTAGACCGTAGAGAATTATAACAGATTTTTTATCTTCTTGCAAGTCTTTTTAAAATATTTAGATTCTATTACCTAAAATGCCTCTGTATCTCTCATAAAATCTGACAAAGTTATCATTATCAAGTTCCTCACGAATTCTTTCCATAAGAGTATTATAGAAGTGAAGATTGTGCATTACGCAAAACCTCATACCGAGCATTTCGTTAGCTTTCATCAGATGTCTTATATAAGCTCTGCTGTAATTTTGACAAACAGGGCAGTCGCAGCTTTCGTCTATAGGGCTTTCGTCAAGCTCATATTTAGCGTTTTTTATGTTCCTTATTCCGCTCCACGTGAAAAGGTGGCCGTGACGCGCGTTTCTGCTGGGCATTACGCAGTCGAACATATCGACGCCTCTGTATACCGCTTCGAGGATATTTACAGGCGTGCCGACTCCCATAAGATATCTCGGTTTGTTATCGGGCATAAAGGGTATAACCGTTTCGATAATATCGTACATCACTTCGGTTTCCTCACCGACGGCAAGTCCTCCGATAGCGTAACCCGCCAAATCAAGCTCGGCGATTTCTTTCATATTATCAACGCGTAAATCTTTATAAATACCGCCCTGGTTAATACCGAACAAAAGCTGGTTTTTATTGATTGTATCTTCGAGAGAATTCAATCTGTTCATTTCATCTTTACATCTTTTGAGCCAGCGCGCGGTTAGTTTCGCGGAATTTTTGGTGTAATCGTAAGGAGAGGGGTTTTCTACGCACTCGTCAAAAGCCATAGCGATAGTCGAACCTAGATTAGATTGTATTCTCATACTCGTTTCAGGCGTCATAAAAATCTTATGGCCGTCTATATGTGAGTTAAAAACAACTCCGTCCTCGGAAATGTTCCTCAGCTTAGCGAGAGAGAACACCTGAAACCCTCCGCTGTCTGTCAAAATAGGGCCTTGCCATTTTGTGAATTTGTGAAGTCCGCCCAGCGCCTTAACATTTTCGTCGCCCGGGCGTAAATGCAGGTGATATGTATTACTAAGCATAATCTGGCACTTTACTTTTTTTAAGTCATACGCCGATAAAGCGCCTTTTATCGCCGCGCAGGTAGCGACATTCATAAACGCGGGAGTCTGAACCGTTCCGTGAACGGTATTTATTTCGCCTCTGCGTGATTGTCCTTGTTTTTTTATTATTTTAAACATAATCTCTCCTATAAAATTGACATAGAATTGTCGAAGCTTAAGGCTAATTGTATTATAGTAATTAATAAACTTGTAAATAAGGCGCGGAAAAATCCGCACCTTTTTGTAAACTGATTGTATTACTCAAAGCTCTTGATCCAATATAATATATCGTCATATTTTGCTTTGCCTGAGGCAACACTCATTCCAATTGTTACTATTTCATCGTCAGTAGGAGAAATGTGAATTCCGTTCATTTCAAGGAACGATAACATAACATACATTCCTATCCGTTTATTACCGTCAACAAACGCGTGGTTTGTAATCAAAGAGAATCCAAGTTTTGCGGCTTTTTCTTCTTTTGTTTTGAAAAGCTCTTGTCCATCGTATGTTTGAAAAGCCAATTCAAGAGCACTGTCAAGGAGCCCGAAATCTCTGACTCCCGCATCTCCTCCTGTTTCTTTCGCAATTAAATCATGCAGCAGCAAAACCTTTTCTTTACTGAATTTAATCATTTTGCCAACTCCTCAAACGCTTTATGATACTTGTTAAGGATATGCTCAGATACAAGTTTAAATTTTTCCTCGTCATATTCTTCGTCGGAAATATTCATCATATATTCGATTACGTTGCTCAATTGTTCTTCGGGTATAATGTCGATAATACTTTTTGCATATTCTCTTTCGCTCATTTGTAATCCTCCGTTCCTTATTCGATAATTGTATGATATAACAAATTATTTTTTGTGTCAATGCTTATTACAAACAGAAACAACCACCCTTTAAACAATCGCCATAGCGTCTCCAAAGCTGAAAAATCTGTATTTTTCATCAACCGCTGTTTTGTAAGCGTTCATAATATTGTCGAACCCCGCGAATGCTGATACAAGCATAATAAGTGTGCTTTCGGGTAAATGGAAATTGGTTATTAGTCCGTCCAGAACCTTGAATTCGTACCCGGGATAAATAAAGATATCCGTCCAACCGTCGCAGGCTTTGATTTCTCCGAATTGAGTGGCTACGCTCTCCAGCGTTCTGCATGATGTTGTTCCAACGGCAATTACTCTTTTACATTTTGCTTTTGTTTCTTTAATAATATCGGCTGTTTCCTGCGGTATTTCGTAATGCTCACTATGCATTTTGTGTTTTGTTACGTCGTCCACTTTAACAGGTCTGAATGTACCCAAACCGACGTGGAGCGTTACATAGGCTATATTCACGCCTTTGGCTTTAATTTTGTCCATAAGCTCGGTTGTGAAGTGAAGCCCAGCTGTAGGAGCGGCGGCTGAGCCGAGCTCGTTTGAATATACTGTCTGATAACGTTCCTTATCTTTAAGCTTTTCGGTAATATAAGGGGGGAGAGGCATCTGACCGATTTTATCGAGCGTCGCGAAAAAGTTTTCTCCGCAGTCAAAATCAACAATCCTGTTTCCGTCATCTTTAACCTCAATAATCTCACCGCTCATAATGCCGTTGCCAAAGTTAAACTTCGTTCCGACTTTAGCTTTTTTGCCCGGTTTACATAGAGTTTCCCATTTGTTGCCGCTTATCTGCTTTAAAAGCAGAAACTCTACATTTGCTCCCGTTTCAGCTTTTGTTCCGAAAATTCTCGCGGGAATAACTCTCGAGTCGTTGGCAATAAGACAGTCGCCCTCCTCGAGATAGTCGATTATATCGTAAAAATGCTTGTGCTCAATCTCACCGCTGTTTCTACCAAGAACGAGCAGTCTTGAGGAATCTCTCGGCTCAACAGGTGTCTGAGCAATAAGCTCTTTAGGCAAATCATAAAAAAAGTCGCTTGTATTCATAAATTCACTTCTCACTTATTAAAATTTTGAAATTATAATTGACATTAAAACCCTAAAATGGTATATTATAAAATAATATAGGTAATTATGACTACCAGTATATAATAGCTTATTTTAAGTAAATATACAACTATTTTTAAAAAATTGTAATATTGTGGAGGATCAAAATGAAAAAGTATAATGTTGGTATTATCGGCGCTACAGGAATGGTAGGCCAGAGGTTTCTTCTCTTGCTTAATAATCACCCGTGGTTCAATATAACTACCCTTGCGGCAAGTTCAAGAAGCGCGGGTAAAAAGTACGGCGACTTAATGGAAGGCCGCTGGCTTTTGGAAGATCCTATGCCTGAGAAGGTTAAGGATATGGTAGTAATGGACGCTTCCGAGGTTGAGAAGGTTGCTTCAACTGTTGATTTCTGCTTCTGCGCGGTAAATATGCCCAAAGACGAAATCAAGGCGTTGGAGGAGGCTTACGCCAAGGCGGAATGTCCTATCGTATCCAACAACTCAGCTAACCGTTTCACACCTGATGTTCCTATGGTTATCCCCGAAATCAACGCTGACCATATAAAGATTATCGAAGCCCAGAGAAAACGTCTGGGAACAAAAAGAGGTTTTATCGCCGTTAAATCGAACTGCTCTCTCCAGAGCTATGTTCCCGCGATTAATCCGCTTAAGAAATTCGGAGTTAATAAAGTTCTCGCTTGTACATATCAGGCAATTTCAGGCGCGGGTAAAACCTTTAAGACATGGCCTGAAATGGTTGATAACCTTATCCCGTATATCGGCGGTGAGGAAGAAAAATCCGAAAAAGAGCCTCTCAAAATCTGGGGTTCGATTGAAAACGGAGAAATTGTCAATAACTATGATATAAATATTACATCTCAGTGTCTAAGAGTTCCTGTATCCGACGGACACACTGCGGCTGTGTTTATGTCCTTTAAGGATAAGGCTCCCTCTGTAGAGGAAGTAATCGAAACCTGGGAAAACTACAAGGGCAGAGCTCAAGAGCTTGAGCTTCCCAGCGCTCCCAAGCAGTTCTTGCATTACTTCACAGAGCCCGACCAGCCCCAGATTAAATCCTCAAGACAGCTTGAGGGCGGTATGGCTGTATCTGTCGGCAGACTCAGAGAAGACACACAGTATGATTTAAAATTCGTTTGTATGTCACACAACACATTAAGAGGAGCCGCGGGCGGAGCTGTGCTTTTAGCTGAGCTTCTTTGCGCGGAAGGATATATAGACTAATTACTTGATTTGGAGGCAAATATGAAAAGACCAGTTTTTACGGGTTCGGGCGTAGCGCTTATTACGCCTATGAACGAAGATCTTTCCGTTAATTATGACGCTCTCGAGGAGCTTCTTGAGTTTCATATTGCTAACGGAACCGACGCTATTATAGCTTGCGGAACAACAGGAGAAGCGGCAACTCTTTCAGAAGAGGAGCACAGCGCAGTACTCAGATTCGTTGCCAAGAAAGTAAACGGACGTACTGTTGTAATCGGCGGTACGGGCAGCAACGATACAAACACAGCGATTAAGCTCTCCAGAGAGGCTGAGGAATCGGGCGTTGACGCGCTTTTGACCGTAACTCCTTATTATAATAAAACCTCTCAGAGAGGTCTTATCAAGCACTTTAACACAATCGCGGATTCTGTAAATATCCCGATAATTCTTTACAATGTTCCTTCCAGAACAGGCTGCAATATTAAGCCGGAAACTTACGCGGAGCTTTGTAAACACCCGAATATAGTAGCTTGTAAGGAAGCCAGCGGCGATATTTCTCAGGTTGCTTTAATCCGTTCGCTCTGCGGCGATGAACTCGACGTTTATTCGGGCAACGATGACCAGACTGTTCCGTTTATGTCGCTCGGAGCTCTCGGAGTTATTTCTGTATTCGCGAATATCTGTCCGCAGGAATGTCATGACCTTTGCCAGCTCTGCCTTGATAACAATTTCGCTGAAGCCAGCAAAATGCACTTCCACTATCTTGAGCTTATGAACATTATGTTCAGCGACGTCAATCCCATTCCCGTTAAGACAGCTATGAATCTTTTCGGCTTCAACGCGGGCGAGTGCAGATTACCTCTTGTTCCAATGAGCACAGCGGGTTATCACGACTTAAAGGATTGCCTTTCAAAGTATGATTTAATTAATAAGTATAATAAATAATATATAAAGCGTACGTACCTTATGTACGTACGCTTTTTTACTTAAGGGGATGTATAAAATGACAAGAATTATTCTTTGCGGATGTAACGGTAAAATGGGCGGAGTTGTTGCAGGTTCCGTTCTTTCCAACGACAAATGCGAAATCGTATGCGGTGTAGACGCTTTCGGAGAGAACAATTACAGCTTTCCTACATATAAAAGCTTTTCCGATATAAAAGAAAACGCTGATGTTGTAATAGACTTTTCAAATCCCGCGTGTCTTGACTCAATGCTTGATTACTGTATAAATAATTCAGTACCCGCGATAATCTGCACAACGGGTTATTCACCCGAACAGGTGAATAAAATCAACGAAGCCTCAAAATCAATTCCTGTTTTTTATTCAGGCAATATGTCGCTGGGCGTAAACCTTATTATTGAGCTTGCCAAGCAGGCGACAAAGGTTTTAGGCAAGGATTTTGATATCGAGATTGTTGAAAAGCACCACAACCAGAAGGTTGACGCTCCCTCAGGTACAGCGCTTATGATTGCCGACGCTATTTCCGAGGAGCTCGAAAAAGAACCTCAGTATGTTTATGACAGGCACGCGTACCGTCGTAAACGCTCGAAAAACGAAATTGGTATTCACGCTATAAGAGGCGGAACTATAGTAGGCGAGCACGACGTAATATTCGCCGGACACGACGAGGTTGTAACAATTTCTCATCAGTCCCAGTCAAAGGAGCTTTTCGCTACAGGCGCTGTAAACGCCGCGATTTTCATTATAGGAAAGCCTGCCGGAATGTATAATATGAGTATGATGCTTTCGGAAAAACTTAATTGATAATAGTTATAAAGCGCGGCGCTTAATCAGGCGTCGCGTTTTTTTATACTTTGAATGTAGTAACCCTGTATATAAAACATCATAATATGTATTATACGAGGTGAAAACTATGGACAACTTAATTAAGCTTTCTTCTGTAACCCAGGCTATGAAAGCAAAAGATATACTGAAAAAACACGGAATACATTCAAAGGTTCACCGTATTCCCGCAAAAAAAGGTCAGGGCTCATGCAGTTACGGTTTATTGATTAACAAGAGATTAAATGAAGCTGTTAATATTCTTTCAGAGAATAATATTAAAGTATTCGGACGAGCCTTTGGTGAGAACGTATGATATATCTGGATAACGGAGCGACAACGTTTCCGAAGCCTCAGAGCGTGATAAGCGAAGTGAATAACGCGCTTAAAACCAGTGCGAACCCCGGACGCGGCGGACATAAAATGGCGATAAAGGCTTCCGAAATGGTTTATAACACACGAGTAAATCTCGCGCAATTTCTAAACCTTTCAGAGCCGTCAAATGTTATTTTTACGCTGAATTGTACCGAAGCGTTGAATATTGTAATAAAAGGGCTTCTGAAAAAAGGCGACCACGTCGTTATTTCATCTCTTGAGCATAACGCCGTATTACGTCCGATTGAAAAGCTCAAAAACAAGGGAGTTACTTATTCCGTTGCCGAGGTTGTTGAAGGTGACGACGAGGAAACCATTAATAATTTCAGAAACTCGATAAACGATAAAACACGGCTTTTAGTCTGTACACATGCCTCAAACGTGTTTGGAATAAAGCTTCCGGTGGAAAGAATCTGCGCTTTGTGTCACCAGTACGGTATTCTTACCTGCGTTGACGCCGCTCAGACTGTCGGAATTGTGCCGATAGATTTAGAGAATTCCTCAATAGATTTTCTCTGTTTAGCGGGACATAAGGGCTTGTACGGACCAATGGGAACAGGCGCGCTTATAATTAATAATGATATAATACCCGACACTTTAATCGAAGGTGGTACCGGAAGTAACTCCGATAATTATAATCAACCCGAAATACTGCCCGACCGTTTTGAGAGCGGTACAGCAAATTTTATCGGTATCCGCGGACTAAACGGCGGAATCAATTTCATAAAAAACAGGGGAGTAGAAAACATTTATAAAAAAGAATCGGAGCTTATTAGTTTCGCTTATAATAATCTGAAAGATTTAGATAATGTGATTCTATATACGAACGAGCCGAGTATTAAAAACAACGTTCCCGTATTATCCTTTAATATAAAAAACTATGACTGTGAAACCGTATCGGATATATTAAGCTCCAGATACGGTATAGCTACCCGCTCAGGACTTCATTGCGCTCCCTTGGCGCATAAAAGCTATAATACTCTTGATACAGGCACGGTCAGAATAGTTCCATCTGTTTTTACAACAAAAAACAACATAAAAGCTCTTGTTAACGCTGTTTATAAAATAAAATAATATCTTGAATAACCTCTTTGTTTATGATATAATTTATTAGTAATATTATGCAAGGAGGTTTATATGAACGTATTATTAGAAGTGTTTAATAATATTCTGGCGGTTTTTCGTACGATTCAAATCAAAGATTTCGTTGATATTCTCGCTGTTACATTTATCATATTCAGCCTCTTTAAGCTTGTAAGAGAAACCCGCGCTGAACAACTGTTAAAGGGCGTTTTGGTATTGCTCGCGGTTTATGTTATAGCTACTGTTTTCGGACTTACGATGATGACGAATATAATGAGAATTCTGTTCGAGTTCTCTGTACTTATTGTCGCTATTATCTTCCAGCCTGAAATCCGAAAGGCTCTGGAGAGAATAGGAAAGAGCAATTTTGGCCACAGATATCTGTCCTTCATCTTCAACAAAAATAAAACCGATGAGGAAATTAAGGCTATAAAAAGGTCTATTGTATGCGTAGCCGACGTCGCTACAGTTTTCTCCAGTTCCAAAACAGGCGCGCTTATAGTATTTGAGCGTGATATCAAGCTTGCCGATATAGTAGAAACGGGAACTGTATTGAACAGCCGTCCCTCAGTCGCTTTGCTTGGCAACTTGTTTTATAACAAAGCTCCGCTTCACGACGGCGCTGTAATAATCCGCGACGGTATGGTTTATGCCGCGGGCTGTATTTTACCGCTTACAGATAATAAGAATGTTGATATAAATCTTGGTACGCGGCACAGAGCGGCGCTCGGTATGAGCGAAAACTCCGACGCGCTTATCGTTGTAGTAAGCGAAGAAACAGGTAATATTTCAGTTGCCGTCAACGGCAGGCTGAAAAGAGATTTAAACAGGGAAGCTTTAATTTCATATCTTGAAAGCTTCTTGATTGACGATACAAAGGTCTACGTAAGACATTCATCAAGATTTTCCTCAAAACGAAAGGAGAATAAGGATGAAGACTAAAAGACGTTTCAGCTTATCGAGATTATTCAGGAACAATAAATTTCTGCTTGTAGTTTCCTTGATGATATCGATTGCTATCTGGGTAATAATAAGCCTGAGTAATACAAACGAATCCACAACCGTAATCAACGATATTCCGATTCAGATTAATCTTTCAGACGACGCGGTTAAAAACGGATTAAAGATTTTCTCGGGCGGAGATCAAAACGCTTCCGTTACCGTAAAGGGCAACCGCGTGACTCTCGGCTCTATTTCAAGCGACGACATTATCGTTTCCGCTCAAACAGCGGGTACTATATCAACCTCGGGAACCTACGCGCTTTCTCTTACCGCTAAAAAGGCTATGAGCACCGATAACTTTGATATCGCTTCCTCGGTATCTCCTTCGGTAATTACAATATTCGTGGACCACAGCAAAACCGCTAAGTTTGAAATCCAGAATAAGCTCAAATATACGGTTGCCGAAGGCTATCACGCCGATGTAACACTTTCGACGAATAAAATTAAGGTGAAAGGGCCTCAGTCGGAGATTTCAAAAATCTCCTACGCCGCTATTGAGGGTACAATCGGCGGAGAAATCCGTGAGGATAAATCCTCGGAATTTGATGTAAAGCTTTTCGATAACACCAATACCGAGATTACCAACGGAATGATTCAGATGAGCGAAAAAACTATAACGGCTAATTTCTCTGTTTTACCCGAAAAAGAAGTTCCCGTTAAGCTTGCGTATAAAAACAAGCCGTCGGCTCTTAACGTTGACAGCTTCTCGGATATAACTCCGAGCAAGATTCTAGTATGCGCTCCTCAGAATATTCTTAAAAACCTTCATTCGGTTCAGACAGCTCAGATTGATTTCAACGAGCTTTCCAACAAAAAGCAAAAGCTTAGTCTTGAACTGGATTTACCCGATAAGGTCGTAAATCTTAACGATAACAAAACCGTTAACGTAAATCTTGATTTAAGCTCATATAAATCAAAGGAAGTTCGAATATTCAATAATAACTTTAAGCTTACCGGACTTGACAGCAGGTACTCCTACTACTTCACAACGGATTTACTTGACGTTACGGTAAAGGGTTCTAAGAGCAAGCTTAAGAAAATTTCCGCTTCGGATATTTCCTGCGTAATCAACGCGTCAGATATCGACGGAACTACTGGCTCTATCTCGCTGCCCGCGAAGGTATCGCTTAAAAACTCCGATTCCTGCTGGGTTTACGGCAAGTATAAAGTAAATGTTTATGTATACCAGAACTAAATAAAGGGGCTGCTCAGGCAGCCCCTTAGCTGTATTCTAATGATTACACTCAATTATATGATAAAAACCGCCGCTTTCGCGACGGTTTATTTTTATATGCGTCCTCTGCTTTGACTACCCATACGTATTTTAGCTGTTTCCATATCTTCCTCACGGTTATAAACAACCGATTGGACTAGACCAACGCTTATCATCATACTCATTACGGATGTTCCTCCCGAGCTGAAGAAGGGGAGAGTAATTCCGATTACTGGAATAAGACCGAGTACCATTCCGATATTAATAATCGTTTGTGAGGCAATCATCGCGAAAATTCCGTAGCATATATACGATCCTTTAAGGTCGTATGTCTTTTTAGCGTTCATAAGAACCCTTATTATGATAACGAGTAAAATCGCGAGAAGTATCATACAACCGATAAATCCGAATTCTTCACCCGCTACGGTAAAAATAAAGTCATTTTCCTGCTCGGGGACAATACCGAACTCAACTCGTTTCCCGTTATACAGACCTGAACCGAAAAGCTGTCCCGAAGCTATTGAAACCTTGCCCTGATACTGCTGCCAGCCTTTGTTTGTAAGCGCGTTGCCGTCTAAATCGAACAGCGCCATAATTCTTCCTCTATGTTCATCGTTAAGAAAAAAGCTCCATAAAACAGGCAACCCAACCGCAAGACTTCCGCCGAGAATAGCGAAGTATTTTGTTTGTACTCCCGCCAAAAACGACATACCCAAGGCAATCATAAGGAACACAAGCACCGTTCCGTCGTCGCCTTGTAAATGAATCAATACAATTGGAATACCAACGTGGAAAAGCAGGCTCAAAACAGCGGGAAGCGTTTTAAGCTTGTCTATTTCATTTAAAAACGTCAGGTGCTTTGTGAATGTAATGATAAAGCATATCTTCATAAACTCCGACGGCTGAATCGTAAATCCTCCGGGGAGCTTAATCCACGCCGTATCGTCGGTTCCCGAAACTGTAACGCCGAAAATAAAGACAAGTCCCGAAAGGCCTATTCCGACGAGCGCGAAAACCCACCACATTTTAACGAAGAAATTATAGTTAACAAGTGAAATTACCACAGCGATAATAACACCCGTGATAATCGCTATAGACTGGGTAAACATATAGTTATACGTTCCCGCTCTTTGCATATCGCTTATAAGAAGCAGACTGTATACAGTCGCTATAGCGGTAAATATCCAGAGAATTGAGTCGGTTCTGCTGAAATATGTTTTTAAATTATCAATAAATTTCCCCAAATAATCACCGTCCTTTTAATTATTCCTTAATTATTATATAAAATATTAAGCTTAATATCAAGTATATTTTCAAATAAGAATATATGTAATGTATATTTATGTTAGAATAACCCCAATAATGTAATTTATGGAGGTGCGTTTCAATATGTTGACTGATATTGAAATTGCTCAGCAGGCTGAGTTATTACCTGTTAAAGAAATCGCGAAAAAACTTGATATTAAAGAGAGTGAGCTTGAGCCATACGGCCATTATAAAGCTAAGCTTTCGGACAGTCTTATGGAAAGACTATCAGATAAACCAGACGGTAAACTGATTTTAGTTACCGCCATAAATCCTACGCCCGCGGGTGAGGGTAAGACCACTACCACGGCGGGACTCGGACAGGCTATGGCTAAAATCGGCAAGAACGCTATAATCGCGCTTAGAGAGCCGTCTTTAGGCCCTGTGTTCGGTATTAAAGGCGGCGCAGCGGGCGGCGGATACGCTCAGGTGCTTCCTATGGAGGATATTAATCTTCATTTTACGGGAGATATGCACGCTATTACCGCGGCTAACAACCTTTTATGCGCTATGCTCGACAACCATATGCAGCAGGGTAACGACTTAGGAATTGACCAAAGACGTATCCTTATAAAGCGCTGTCTTGATATGAACGACAGAGCGCTCCGTAACGTTATCGTTGGTTTAGGCGGTAAAGTTAACGGCGTACCCAGAGAGGATCACTTCATTATCACAGTTGCGTCCGAGGTTATGGCTATTCTCTGCTTAGCCGCCGATATTGACGACTTAAAGAAACGTTTAGGTAATATCTTAGTTGCGTATAATTACAGCGGAGAGCCTGTTTACGCGCGCGACTTAAAGGCCGACGGAGCTATGACGGTGCTTCTTAAGGACGCAATAAAGCCCAATCTTGTTCAGACCTTGGAGGGTACTCCAGCTGTAATGCACGGCGGACCTTTCGCTAATATCGCTCACGGCTGTAACTCCGTAAGAGCCACAAAGCTCGCTTTAAAACTCGCTGATTACTGTATCACCGAGGCAGGCTTCGGTTCAGACTTAGGCGCTGAGAAGTTCCTTGACATAAAATGCCGTTTCGCGGGATTAAAGCCTAACGCTATCGTACTTGTAGCGACAGCCAGAGCGCTCAAATACAACGCGGGTATTAATAAAGCCGAATGCGGCGAGGTTAACTTAGAGGCGCTTAAAAAAGGTATCGTAAACCTCGGAGTTCATATTGAAAATATGAGAAAATACGGCGTTCCCGTAGTTGTAGCGATTAACCGTTTCCTGACTGACTCCAAAGAGGAACTTGAGTTTATCGAGCAGTATTGTAAGGAAAAAGGCGCTGATTTCGCTCTTTCCGATGTATTCGCGAACGGCGGAGACGGCGGAGTAGAGCTCGCTAAAAAGGTTGTAGAAGCGGTAGAAAAGCCCTCCGACTTCAAGCCTATTTACTCAATCGACCTCACAGTTGAGGAAAAAATAGAGGCAATCGCCAAAAATATATACGGCGCTAAGGACGTAGCATATACAACACAGGCGATTAAAGCAATTAAAGAAGTAAAATCGCTCGGAGCCGACAAGCTTCCCGTTTGCATTGCGAAAACTCAGTATTCGCTTTCCGATAATCCCGCGCTTTTAGGCGCTCCAAAGGATTTCACAATAACCGTAAGAAATGTTTCGCTGTCTAACGGAGCGGGATTTGTAGTAGTATACACAGGCGATATTATGACAATGCCGGGACTTCCGAAAGTTCCCGCAGCCGAGAAAGTCGATATTGAAAACGATAAGGTAGTTGGTTTGTTCTGATGAATGAATTTTTATCCAAATCGGTGGAGGACACCGAAAAATTTGCCGAAGAATTCAGCAAAAGTCTTACAGGCAATGAGATAATAGCGATGTACGGTGACCTCGGAGCGGGTAAAACCTCGTTTACCAGAGGTCTGGCGAAGGGACTTGAGGTTGAACAAACAGTCACAAGTCCTACATTCGCTATCGTAAACGAATATTCGGGAAATTATCCGCTTTATCATTTTGATATGTATCGTATCGAAAACTGGGACGACCTCGAGTCAATCGGTTTTTTCGATTATATAAACACAGGTATAATTATAATCGAATGGAGCGAAAACATCGAGGGAGCTCTCCCGAGCGGTGTCATAAGGGTTTATATTGATAAAACCGATAAAGACAACGAAAGATTAATTAAAATCGAGGGAATATAATTGAAAATTCTTGCAGTAGACTCGTCGGCAAAGGCGTGCTCCGCCGCGATTGTAGACGACGGGAAAATATTGGGAGCTTTCTTTATAAACACAGCGCTTACCCATAGCCAGACCTTAGTTCCTATGATTGACGCTGTTTTAAAGAACACTTCTACCGATATGAATGATATAGACGCGTTCGCGGTTTCAGCAGGGCCGGGCTCATTTACGGGAGTACGCATCGGCGTAGCCGCCGTTAAGGGTATGGCGATGCCGCTCAAAAAACCATGTATATCCGTATCTACACTGGAAGCTATGTCGTATAATATAATCTCGCTCGACTGTATCGCCGTGTGCGTTATGGACGCGCGTTGCGGTCAGGTGTATAACGCTTTGTTTGAGATAAAAAACGGAGTAATAAAAAGACTGTGCGACGACAGAGCGTTATCTATAGAAGATTTAGCGGAGGATTTAAAACAATACAGTAATAAGCTTGTTCTGGTCGGCGACGGCGCGGAATTATGCTATAATTCTTATAAAGAACAATTCAGCAATATTTTCTTAGCAAGTGAAAACTCGCGTTATCAAAACGCTTCAGGCGTAGCCTTCGCCGCCGCGGATAAAGAAAGAATTACAGCGGGCGAGCTGTTGCCAACTTACCTGAGATTACCTCAGGCGGAAAGAGAACTTAAAAAAAGGATGGGTAAAAAATGATAGCTTTAGGATGCGATCACGGCGGAATAAACTTAAAAACCGCTATTATGAAATATCTTGATGAAAAAAATATTGAATACAAGGACTTCGGAAGCTACAATGACGACAGCGTAGATTATCCTATTTACGCCTATAAGGTCGCTACAGCGGTAGCGAGCGGCGAGTTCGAGCAGGGAATTCTTTGTTGCGGAACAGGTATCGGTATCTCAATTGCCGCGAATAAGGTAAAGGGAATAAGAGCCGCTGTTGTAAGCAACGAATTCGGAGCCGAAATGACAAGAAGACATAATAACGCCAACATTTTATGTATGGGCGGACGCGTTACAAGCGAGGAGGACGCTGTTAAATTTGCCGATATTTTCCTTAACACTCCGTTTTCTTCTGATGAGGAACGCCACACAAGACGCGTTCAAATGGTAAAAGATATAGAAAACGGAACATTTAAAGCGTAATTTAAAGTTATTTCGACATTATTATACAAAATGTTACAAATATTAACCTTATAAAAACTTGTTTGTAATAAATAATAACAAAAAATTTCATAAATTTAAATTTATTTACAAAAACTACTTGTTTTTTTTCTATTTTCGTATTATAATAGTCCTACATTGTTTTTAAAGAATTATTTAAATGAATTAAAAATATTAGGGAGATAGAAAATGAGATTAAGAAAGCAAGAATTAGGTGACCGTAATCTTGTCGGTCATCGTGTAGAAACCGTTAGAAAGAAGAAAGGTATGAAGCAAAAAGAGCTTCTGGCACAGCTTCAGGTTAACGGTGTCGATATGAACGCTTCGGGCTTATCAAAGCTTGAGGGACAAATCAGATTTGTAACAGATGTAGAGCTTGTAGCTCTGGCGGATATTCTTGAAGTATCTGTAGACTATCTCTTGGGAAGAGAGTAAAACTAAATATTCTTTAAAATTAAGGCAGCGGACAAAATCCGTTGCCGTTTTTATTGTATAAACTGTTGATATTTTATCATTTTTTAAGTATAATAAAATATTGGAAATAACTCTAAGGAGATTGGAATATTATGAGCAAAACAGAAAGTTTTTTTAAGAATATAAAAGGAAAGAGAGTTTGCTTTGTAGGCATAGGCACAAGTAATCTCCCGTTAATTGAATTATTCGCCGAAAAAGGCGCTTTAGTATCAGCCTGTGACAGACAGGACTACAATTCCCTGGGAGAAAACGCTGTCAGGGCGGAAAAAGCGGGTGCTAAGCTTATTTTGGGCGATGATTATCTAAATAACATTGACTGCGATATTCTTTTCAGAAGCCCAGGTACGCCTTTTTACCGCCCCGAGCTTGAGGCGTTAAAGAAAAAAGGAGTAATCGTTACCTCGGAAATGGAAGTATTCTTCGATTTATGTCCCTGTAAAATTATAGCTGTAACAGGTTCTGACGGAAAAACCACGACCACCACTATTATTTCCGAACTGATTAAAGCCGAGGGTAAAAAAGTTCACCTCGGCGGAAATATAGGAACTCCGCTTTTACCGATTATAGAAAGTATAAACGAAGATGATTACGCGGTAGTAGAGCTTTCGAGTTTCCAGCTTATATCTATGCGCCAAAGCCCTGAAGTAGCCGTTGTTACTAATCTCGCGCCTAATCACCTGGATATACATAAGGATATGGACGAATATGTAGATTCCAAACGCAACATAGTGTTACATCAGAACGCTTTCTCAAAGGCAGTTTTAAACCTTGATAACGATATAGCTAATTCTTTCTCCGAAAATGTCAGGGGCAGACTCGCCAAATTCTCACGTAAAGAAAAGGTGTACAACGGAGCGTATCTCGAAAATAATAAGATCGTATATAACGACTACGGCAAAAAGACAGACGTTATCGATATAAAAGATATTAAAATCCCGGGTATGCATAACGTGGAAAACTATATGGCGGCGATTTCCGCCGTTTGGGGAATTGTAAGCCCTGAAAATATCGTTAAGGTTGCCGAAAGCTTCGGCGGCGTAGAGCACAGAGCCGAGTTCGTGAGGGAATTTAACGGAGTTAAGTATTATAACGACTCAATTGCCTCCAGTCCTACAAGAACGGCTATAGGTACGCTTTCTCTCTACGATGAAAAGATTATTATTATAGCGGGCGGATATGACAAACATATTCCGTACGAGCCGTTAGGCCCCGTTATTTGTGATAAGGTTAAAACTCTTATACTTTTAGGCGATACCGCCCCGAAAATCGAGCAGGCGGTTAAAAGCTCCGCTAATTACAGCGAAAACAACCCTGTAATTATCAACGTAAATAATATGGAGGAAGCCGTAAAAGCGGCTAAAGATAACGCTTGTGAGGGCGATATCGTTTCTCTTTCACCCGCGAGCGCGAGCTTCGGCTTATATAAAAACTTTATGGAACGCGGAAATCATTTTAAATCAATTGTTAACGGACTGAAATAATATGAATTCAAATAATTTATCTGAGATAAAAGATATTCTTTTTGACCTCTGTTCTCTTTCAGGTGTTTCGGGAGATGAACGCGAGGTTTCAAAATACTGCGCCGATTATCTCTCCGTTTACGCCGAGGGAAACGTCGAGATTGATGAGTTTAATAACGTTGTCGCTGTTTTCGGAAATGAAAACGCTGATAAAACCATTTTACTTGACGCTCATATTGACAGAATAGGTTTTATAGTCAGAAATATAGATGATAACGGATTTATTTCTGTAGATAAGGTCGGAGGTGTTGATTTAAGAACAGCTTTGGACGCTCCCGTTATCGTACACGGAAAAGAAAACCTTAACGGTATAATCTGCTGTATGCCTCCGCATCTTTCTGACGGTAAAGAGGATACAGCGGCTGAAATCGACAAAATTCATATTGACCTTGGTCTGCCCGTAAAAAGGGTAAAGGAGCTTGTAAACCTCGGGGACGATGTAAGCTTTAAAGCGAAGCCCGTAGAGCTTCTTAATAATAGAGTAACAGCTTCCGCGCTTGATAACAGGGCGGGCGTTTGCGCGTTACTTAGAACTGCCGCCATTATAGGTTCAAAGAATAATCAGAATAAAAAGCCGTTACCCTTTAAGGTAGTAATCCTGCTTTCATGTCAGGAGGAAACCTTTGCTTTCGGAGCTAAAACCAGGTCGTTTGATATTGCGCCCGATGAAGCAATTTGCGTGGATGTAAGCTTTTCCAATCAGCCGAGCGTCAGCGGACAATACTCAAACATAAAGCTCGGCAAGGGACCTATGCTTTGTGTTTCTCCAAATCTCGACAGAGATATGTATAATCGTATTATGTCCGTAGCCGAAAAGCTTGAATATGAATACCAGACTGAGATAGCCGCGGGAACAACGGGTACAAACGCCGATTATATAGCTGTTTCAAGGTCAGGCGTTAAAACAGCGGTAATTTCCGTTCCTCAAAAGAATATGCATACGCAGGCGGAAATTGTTGATTTAAATGACATAAATAAAACAGGCAAGCTTATTGCGGCTTATCTTTGTCATATCAGCGAATGCGGGGAGAATGATTATGAATAATATAGAACTGTTAAAAGAATTGTGCTCCTCAAATGGTATTTCGGGCAACGAGAAAAACATTCGTGATATTATAATCAGCGAGATAAAGGATTATGTTACCGAGTATCAAATTGATAACCTTGGTAATATTATCGCTTTTAAAAAGGGCAAAAAGCGAGCCGAAAAAAAGCTTATGATTTCCGCTCATATGGACGAGGTCGGATTTATTGTTACCGATATAACCTCGGACGGACTTATTAAATTCGACGAGGTAGGCGGGATTGACAGGCGCGTTCTGTTAGGCAGGCGCGTTATTATAGAAAATAAAACCGTAGGTGTAATCGGCGTAAAGCCTATTCACTTGTGCAACAGCGACGAAAAGAAAAAAATCCCCTCGTATGACTCAATGTATATAGATATTGGAGCGGATAGCAAGGAGGAAGCGGAAAAATTCGTTTCTCTCGGCGACAATATCGCTTTTGAGAGCTTTTACGAGGATAACGGCTTCACTATAAAATCCAAGGCGCTCGACGACAGAGCGGGCTGTTTTCTTATGACTGAGATGATTAAATCAAAGCTTGAGTATGATATGTATTTTACCTTTGTAACTCAGGAGGAAGTCGGACTTCGCGGTTCAAAAGTCGCCGCTTACACGGTGAACCCCGATTTTGCTATTGTGCTTGAGAGCACTACCGCCGCGGATGTTCCCGACGTATCTGTTGAAAAACAGGTGTGCAGCGTTGGAAACGGAGCCGTCATAGGATATATGGACAGGCGTACTATCTATGACAGAGGAATGATAGAACGAGCTAAGATTCTCTCAGAGAATAATAATATAAAACTACAGTTTAAAAAAGCCGTCGCCGGCGGCAACGACGCGGGCTCAATTCACGAGTCGAGAGGAGGAGTACGCACTCTGGCGATTTCCCTTGCGTGCAGATATCTCCATTCCTCGTTATCTCTTATAGCAAAATCTGATTTGGACGACGTTTATAACCTCGCGTTATTGCTTTCAGAAGATATCTGCGGTGGCAGGCTATGATAAAAATTTGTGATAATGATTTTATAATTACAGATTATATTAATTTGCTGTCCTATAAAAATCCTTTCGGCTGTCGAATAAAAGCGTTGTACAACACCTATGATTACTCGCTTTCGTTTGTAGATTTCTGGGTTCAGATTATTGACGAAACAGCTGTGTCATTAATTGCCCGAATGGAATCCTCCTTTATTTTAAGGCTGACAGAAAACTCTGATATGGAGGAGATCAGCGCGTTTATGCGCGTGTCGGGAGCTTCTAACATAATCTGTGACGGAAAATACGAGCTTGAATGCGCTATGAATAAAACAATCGGTCCCGTATTTGTTAGCGACGAAGAAATGGAAGTTGATTGTAATAAAATAGTTTTTTCTCCACATATTAAAGACGTTTATAACCTTATAAACAAATGCGCGGGCGAAAACTTTTATGTTCCTAAATACGAAAGCTTTGCCCTTGACGTCGCTCATAAGCTCCAAAAAAACACAATGCGTATCTACGGTATCGGCGGTGACAGTCTTATCTGCTGTATAATGACCTTAGCCGAAACCGATAACAGCGCTGTTCTCGGAGCGCTCGCTACAGATCCGTATCATAGGCGAAGGGGTAACGGAGCGTTTCTTATAAAATACATAAACAACGTACTGGTAAAAGAGGGCAAAAGTGTATTTCTGCACCGAGCCCCCAACGAAAACATAGAATTTTACAATAAGCTCGGCTTTAAACAATACGGAATATGGGCCGAGTACAAGGAAAGTGATTCAAATGGATAATCTTTTTAATATTTCCGAGGAAATACTTAAGGCTTCCGAAAAGGCTATGGAGCTATGCTCGGAAAAGCTTAAAGAGATTGATGAAATCGAGGAATATAACCAGCATAAAATGATAAAAGCGTTCCAGAAAGCACAAATAAGCGAGAGCCATTTTACCGCAACAACAGGCTACGGCTACGGCGACAGAGGACGCGACGCGCTCGACGAGGTTTACGCTTATGTGTTCGACGCCGAGGACGCTTTAGTTCGTTATAATTTCGTAAGCGGAACTCACGCGCTCACCACCGCTTTGTTCGGTGTTTTAAGACCAGATGATAAAATGCTTTCCGTTACGGGCACGCCCTACGACACACTTAGATCCGCTATCGGAATAGAGGGTAATTACTCAGGCTCGCTTATTGATTTCGGAATAAAATACGAGGAAGTTGAGCTTAAGCCTGACGGTACGGTCGATTTAGCCGCCGTAAAGGAAAGACTTGATGATACATATAAAACGGTCTATATCCAGCGCTCACGCGGCTACAGCTTAAGGCCTACGTTAACCTGCGAAGATATTGAAAACATCGTAAAAACGGTCAGGAGCGTTAATAAGGACGTTATAATAATGCTCGACAACTGTTACGGCGAGTTCATCGAAAAAAAACAGCCTCTTTCAGTCGGCGTGGATTTAATGGCAGGCTCTATGATAAAGAACCCGGGAGGCGGAATTTCTCCGACAGGCGGATATATTGCGGGAAGAAAGGATTTAGTAGAGATGTGTTCATTTCGCCTTACAACCCCCGGTACAGGCAAGGAAATCGGCTGTACCTTAGGAGTTAACCGTGAAATGTTCTTAGGCGCTTACCACGCTCCGCACGCCAGCGGAGAAGCGCTGAAAACCGCTGTGTTCGCTTCGGCTCTGTTTAAGGTGCTGGGTTACGATGTATCGCCCAATTATAATGAAAACAGGGGAGATATTATCCAGGTGATTAAGCTCGGCACTCCCGAAGCGCTCGAAAAGTTCTGTATAGGAATCCAGCACGCTTCCGCTGTAGACAGCTTTGTAACGCCTTATCCTGACGATATGCCCGGTTACGAGGACAAAGTAATAATGGCGGCCGGCGCGTTTACCCTTGGCTCGTCAATAGAGCTTTCTGCGGACGCTCCGTTAAGAGAACCCTACGCTGTATGGATGCAGGGAAGCCTTAACTTCCACTCGGGAAAACTTGGAGTTATGCTCGCGGCAAATGAAATCTTTAATAATAAATAGTAATAAACGGGCTGTAAAGAGTTGAAGTTTAGACTTCATTCTTTACAGCCCGTTTGAAATACTGTGAGTATAAAGTTTTTGTTATAAATTTAATAACTTTCATCTCGAACCTTGGAATGTGTTGCATAGCTAAAACGTTCATCAACGCAGCGGCTTAAAAACAGTCCACAGGACTGTTTTTGCCTTCGGATTTCGCTAACGCTTAATCCTTGGCACAGCCTGTTCAATTCCCCTTATCCGCTCTTTGCTTGTATAATAGATTAA
>CADBSD010000086.1 GCA_902797225.1 uncultured Ruminococcus sp.
ATTTTCTGTATCAGACATTCTCCCGAACTCATCACTGCCTCAAACACGTGCCCTCCGAGCTTTTTATCCTTTGAGATAAAGTGCATATGCCAGCCCGCTGCGTTTATACCGTCCATATAATCGGGGAAATACACGCATACCAGCGTTCCGTATAACTTTTCAAAACAAAAATCCTTCTGTGTTTTTGATAGGATAGCTTTCAAAGTAACGTGTTGAGATTCATAGGGTGCTCCGGCGCGCGCGCGTATCATATCAAACCATCCGTCTATCCGCGCGACATGGATACTGTTCAAGCCAAAATCATCATCTATTATCATAGTCAGCGCTAATTTTATGGCTTCGATATCCTTCTTTTCTCCAAGTTTTATTTTTCTGCCGTTTTTCAAAGAACCCGCGACCGCGAACGGTACTCCCGTAGAGTTTTCCGAGCGCACTATACTGCCGTCTTGCTTAGCCTGATAGCACACACCGTCAATAATAATCATCTCGCCGTCAACACTCTCAAAGGTGCCGAGCCCTGTATCGCCGTTTTTAAGCATTTTCTTTACTGTTACAACAGGTTTTGTATATCCAAGCGCTAACGCCTGTAATGTGGAAACCTGATATATTTTATTTGATTTCATTAGGGTATCCTCCTTAGATTTATATAGTCAGCGGGCTCATATTTATGTTGATTTCCGACTCTGCCGCTTTTCCGAGGGTATCGTCACCTTGACCGACGTACCGCCTTCCTCGCGCGGCGCAATCTCTAACGTGCCCTTACACATCATTTCGAGTCGCTGACGGATATTGTTCAGCGCGATATGCGGCTCGTTGTCGTCGGCAGGATCATAACTTGCTCCGTCGTTCTCAACGATGATTTCGCTGCCGCCCTTCGTCTGACGGGTTTTAACGGAAATATGAAGCGGATCACCGTCAGGGTTCATACCGTGTTTGACCGCGTTTTCCACCAGCGGCTGTAATGTCAGCGGCGGCAGACGGAATTGTGTATGCGGCGTATCAAACTCCACAAACAGTCCGTCCTCATGCTGCGCCTGCTCAACTGCGAGGTAGGCGCGGGTATGCTCCAGTTCATCACGGAAAGGAATAGCGTTCTCGCTCACAATCGCCGTGAAATTTTTTCGCAGATAAGAGGTGAAGTCAAGCGTTACCTGCTGCGCTTTATCCGAATCCTGCTTGCAGAGGTAGTAAATACTCATCATGGTGTTATAGATGAAATGCGGCCGCATTTGCAGAACATTGATACTCGCTTTCTGCATAGCGATCTCACGCGCCTGAGCTACCTGTTTGTCCATTTGATCCATAATAATAATTAACAGCATAATCAGCGCCGACACAGCCGAGCCGAGCACCGCCATCAGCACCTGTGAGTAAAACATCTGCACTACCATACACAGCAGCGGAACCAGAAAGTACACCGTGAACGCTATGCGGTATCTTCGTGATAATTGCGCGCGGTACATAAACAACGCGAATAGATTGACAGCGATCAGCAATACCAGGGGAACCAGCAGAACAGGATACAGCGGTCCTCTGAAATACTCGTTGTCAGGGGTATAATAGTATATCCATTTTGTGAATTGAGCGATCACCAGCAGAACAAAGTAAACAACCCATAACGAAACAGTAATATAAACGAAAGGGTTTTTATGCCGCTGTTTTCCCGCGCAGTATAATAAAAAACTATTCAGAACAGGCAATATCATTGACGAGAACAGCGACTCACAGAACAAAAAAAGGTATGAAAGAAACACATTCCCGTTCTCTCCCGGGATATTCCACAACGCAAGATTGCTCACGGTGTACGCCGTAAGCATCGAGAAGATAGAAACCAAGTATTTTTTATATATCTGTTTTGTATAACGGGCGCTGAGCGACAGTATCAGTCCGATTACCGATATTGCCGCCGCAGCTCCGGCTATGCAGATATTTACACTAATACTCATTTCCATATCAGTTAAGTCCCCTTACAGGATAACGCAGGCGGCTAAGCTGCTCTCTCACGCCTTCGACGGTCAGCGGCTTCATCATAAAGCCGCACGCGCCCGTACTCCATGCGTCAAAGGAATAGTCCCTATACGCGGTTAGATACACCACGTTGAGCCGCGGATTGACCTTCAGCATTTCGCTGCATACATCCAGACCGCTGACAGTTCCCATCTCGATATCGAGGAATGCGAGTGCCACACGGTTTGCCTTTACATATTCAATCGCGTCCTTCGGCTTTGTAAAACTGGTGACCGACGCGTTTGGCATAACCTCCTGCAGGATAAGCAGACCTCCACTGAGAATAATCTTGTTATCATCTACCATGATGACGTTGGGACACTCGTCGCTCTGTTCAACCGCGGCGAACAGTATGTTGACATCTACGCCTAAGGCTTCGGAAAGTCGGTACAACATCGTAGCATCAGGCAGACGGTACCCGGACTCCCATCGTGATACCGTAGAACGGGTAACATACATCTTTTTCGCCAAATCCAGTTGTGATAGTCCATTTTTATTTCGCAGTTTCTTTAAAGTATCTGAAAAATACTTACCCATTTTTATACTCCGCTGTTAGTTATATTTTTCCTGATAACGTTATATATTTTATTTGATTTGAAAGTCTTTCTTATTAATCACAACGCTTCTTTTGATTTCCAATCAAAGCGATAAGATAAATCGTAAACAGTACTACTGCCGCGCAAATGCCCGCTATGTACGATATCGTCTGATTAAGCCTGAATCCCTCCTGTGCCATAAGGATATATGTCACGGTAACAGCCGTCATAAATGTCGCGGGGAAAGCTGTAAGCAAAGAGCCGAAACGGTATTTTCCTTTTTTCAGCAGATAAGCTGTCGCAACCCACAGCGCTATCATCGCCAGTGTCTGGTTGCTCCACGAGAAATAACGCCATACGATTTGGAAGCCGCTGTCATTTGCTATAGCGAACCACGTCAGCAGACCGCCGATTACAAGCAGCGGAATAGTTATAAGCAAACGGTTATAAATCTTTTTCTGGTTGAGCTTAAAGGTTTCAGCAAGAATAAGTCTTGCGCTTCGAAACGCGGTATCGCCCGAGGTAATCGGACAAACAACAACGCCCGCGACAGCCAGAACTCCGCCGAATACGCCGAGAACACCTGTCGAAATCTCATATACTACATTGGACGCGCCGTTCGCAAGCGCGTTGTTCAGAAGCTGAGTCGTGCCGTAGAAGGAAACGCCTGCCGCCGCCCATACGAGCGCGATCACCGACTCAGATATCATAGCGCCGTAGAAAACCTTTCTGCCTTCCCTTTCGGTTTTTATACACTTGGCTATCATCGGGCTCTGTGTCGCGTGGAAGCCAGACACGGCTCCGCAGGCGACAGTAATAAACATATACGGCCACACAGGCGTGCCGTTTGGGTGCAGGTTCTGTAAGGAAATCTCGGGAATTGTGAATTTGCCGCCCGAGAACAGGATTCCTCCGATAACCGCCGCCGCCATAACGATCAGCAAAACGCCGAATACAGGATAGAGCTTGCCGATAAGCTTGTCAATCGGCAGAAGTGTCGCCAGCAGATAATAAGCGAGAATCACTATCGCCCAGAATGTGCCGTTCATCCAATCGGGAGTGAGCTTGTCGAGCAGTCCCGCGGGGCTGGTGACGAACACAGTACCGCACAGCACGAGCAGTACAACCGAAAAGACGCGCATTACCCATTTTGCCGCCTTGCCGAGATATGTACCTGATAATTCCGCGATTGACGAGCCCTCGTGACGGGAGCTTATCATTCCGCTCATATAGTCGTGTACCGCTCCGCCGAGAATCGAACCTAATACAATCCAAAGGAACACCACAGGCCCGAAAACCGCGCCCATAAGCGCGCCGAAAATCGGTCCCGTGCCCGCGATATTCAGAAGCTGTATCAAAAACGCTTTCCACGTTTTCATCGGCACACAGTCCACGCCGTCGTTTATAGCTACAGCGGGCGTCTGTCGGTCATCGGGAGCGAAAATCTTTTCGGTCACTTTGCCGTACACAATATAACCGATAATTAAAACCGCAAATGCTGAAAACAGAGAAATCATAGTATTCCTTCTTTCAATATACTTTTTCATTAAAATGTGTCAGGCCATAAAGAGTTATATACAACACTAATTTTTTAAAACACTCGAAAGCACTGACTCGTTTTTCACTGTGTAATTTAGTCATAAATATCCTTTTATATTATAAGCTAAAACTGAATAGAAAAACAATAGGTTTTTTAAAAAATAAAATGTTCCATTCTGGCAACACCCTTGACAAAACTATTAATAATAATTTAGAGCGTTTTCTTTTATAAACGGCCATATATTTTTTGTAAATCGGCTCAGGGAAAATGTGAAAACTCTTGAAAAAGCGCCGCCCGAAAATCCGAGCGGCGTCTTTGATTCAGCCTGGTGTGTAATCACCGATATTTATGATTATCTGCTTAAGTCTTTCTTTGTGATTTTTTATGCGTATTCGTAATTCTTTTGGTATTTCTTTAAGAATCCAAACGTCATAATCGTTGCAAACAGTTCCGAGAATACAACCGAATACCAAACACCGTAAAATGCCGCTTCGTAGCTTGAACCGAAAATGTAGAAGAAAATGATTGGTACAACAATGACTGTCGCAAGGTTGAACACCAGTGTTCTGACGATTGAAATAATACCTGAAACCTTACCGTTGTTGAAAGCGGTAAAAAGTCCTGAACCGAACGTCGGAATACCTTTGAACAGGAAGGACAGTGTAAAGATTGAGAGACCGTCTACCGTGATCTCCATGAGCTTCGCGTCTCCATGTGAAAACGCGCTTGCAAGCGGAGCAGACAGGGCTTCTATCAATACGGTAGCGATTGCGCTGAAAATAAATACAATCGTAATGCTCTTCGTATACAGATTCTTCAGATTATCCTTATTGCCCGCCCCGTAATTATACGAAATCAGCGGAGAAACGCCGAGCACGAAACCGGAAGCGATAGCGGTGAAAATTGAGTTGACATAGCCCACTGTACCATAAGCGGCAACGCCCATATCACCAATCATATAAAGGAACAAACTGTTGTAAACGATGTTGACTATAGAACCTGAGATATTTGTAAAGAATTCGGAGGAGCCGTTACCGCAGGCTTTGGCAAGATCTTTGCCGCTCATCTCCGGTTTACCCAACCGCAGAAGGCTCTTGTTTTTGCAGATAAAGTAGAACAAAGGAATGACGCCGCCGATAAAAAGGCCTGCTGCTGTCGAAATAGCGGCGCCCTGAACCGCTTTGATCGGATCGCCGTTTGCTACGACGCCGACGAGGATCGCGTCACCAATAACATTCGTAACACCCGCAAGAATCGTAAAAAGAAGTCCGAGTCCAGGCTTTTTCGCGGTTGCGAGAAAGCTCTGAAAATAAAACTGCAGCATAAAAAGCGTAATTGCGGGAATCAGAATATTGCTGTACGCGGTACAGAAAGGCATCATTGTTTCTGTCACGCCGAGCGCGATCATAATCGGTTTCATGGCGAACGTAAGAATCAAGGATGCAACGACGCCAATGCCAATCAGAACGTATGCAAAAAACGAAAACAGACCGTTCGCTTTTTTCGTTTCTCCTTCACCCAAGACCTTGCCTACCAAGGCGCTGCCGCCTGTACCGAACATAAAACCAATGGCGGCGATGATCATGAAAACAGGAGCTACCTGGTTGATAGCCGCGAAAGCCGACATTCCGCCGAAGTTTGATACGAAAATACCGTCAACGATTGAGTATAGCGACGCGAGAAGCACAGCCAGTATCGTGGGCATTACGTATTTGAATAGTTTACCTGTTGTAAAATTTTGTGTAAGTACACTTGTTTGCTCGTCCATAACGAACCTCCTTTTTAAAATTTAAGCTTTAATCTATATTTTTTGTGGCTATTTCAAAAAGCCATTTTCATAATTATGCGGTTTCTTCTTCTTTTCTCTTTTTCAGCTTTGGAAGCATAACCAGCGTTGTGCCTAAAATACCCAGCGCAAGTCCGCCGAAGCCCGCGTTAAAGGTATGCTTTTTTGAGTTTTGCATTTCTGAATTATGGTATAATAGTACAAAAAAGCACATAATAATTGTACTTTTTTATATTGAATTATTCAATATATGTTGCCAGAATGGAACCCCCTATTTTAAATGAAATATTTTCACAACTTCTTGTATTTACTTCCTTTATCAGTTAACCTTGCTTATTTATACTGATACATTTCTTCACCTTCTCTAAAAAATGCAACAAAAAAGAGCCGATCACTACATCTATAAACGTAATTAGAAATATAATGATTGGCTCTTAGATTTCATATATACCAACCTCCCAACGAAGCGTCAGAAGGCGTTTGGTAAAAAAGTTGGTAGTTATGAAAAACTACAGGGCTGTCGCGCGACAGCCCTTTGTTCTATTCTTTATCAAAAATTTTCATAAGTTATTAAAGTATCCTGACCGTCAAGGCAGGTATCGATAAGATAACCTGGTTCAATTTCCCATTCAGAGGTATTGTTTTAATATGTATTGTTTTTGACAAATTCCGATAACTGTTTGAGCTTGTTATAATCATCCCTGTTTGTGGAAATAAACACGTTATATCCTTTTTTCGGAGCAATTAATTCATAGGTAAGGTAGCTGTCAATGCTTCCCTCGTGAGTCCACATGTCCTTTGAGTCAAACATAAAACCGTAACCGTAGCTGATTCCCGAACCCTGCGAGTAGTCGGTGGTCATTTCGTTGATTGATTTTTCGCTCAACAAGGTGTGACGGCGCAGGGAAGTCATCCACTTGTCCATATCGGCAGCGGTCGAAACAATGCCTCCGTCACCGAAGGCTACACCCTTGGTGTAAATCTCGGCGGGATATTTGCCCGTAATCGGAGTAACCAGGCGCGAACGATCAACAAGCTCAGAGCCTGTATCGGTATCTTTCATTTTAAGCGGAGCAAAGATTTTTTCTTTGACAAACCTTGTGAAGCTGATACCCGAGGTCTTTTCAACGATCTCGGCAAGCAGGAAATAATTTGAATTTGAATATCTGGTTTTTGTGTCGGGCTCAAATGTCAAATTCCTTGAAAAAATCCAGTCGCGCGTCGCCTTTCGGTTCTCCTCTTCGGTTGCCGACTCACTGTAATTATATCGGCTGTAGTACTCGTTAAGCGACACGTACTCATTGGCGTAGTCGGGAATGCCCGAGCGCATTGTGAGCAGGTTCTTAACCGTTATTGTTCCCGCGTATTTATAATCGGGGAACCATTTGTCGATTTTATCGTCAACGCTGAGCTTTCCGTCCTCCTTCAAAAGCATTACCGCGGCGGCGGTGAACTGTTTGGAAACCGAGCCTATAGCAAATTGGTTGTCAACGGTAATGAGCGCGTCGCTGTCGTCGCTTATTGTGCCGTTCGCAACCTCGCACAGAAGCTTAGCGTTTTTGGTGACCCTGACAACACCGCAGAAGTTAAGACTTTCCATTTTTTCCTTAATCATTGCCTTTATATATTTATCCTCATTTGGCTCGGACGCAGGCTCTGAAACGGGTTTTGAGGCTTTCCTTACGGTGATGATCATCTTTTTGCTGAGCTTTTTGCCCTTTGAGTTCTTTCCCTTGGTTGTAACGGTAATTTTCGCCTTACCCGCTTTTTTGGCGGTAACCTTGATACATCCCTTGCTCACCTTTACAGCTGCCACGGAAGGCTTGCTTGACTTTGCCGTAAACCCTTTTGAAGCCTTTCCGTGAGTTTTTACGGTAACCTTGTATGACCTTGTAAATGTCTTTTTGGATGAAGGTATCGTGACAGTCGCCTTCGACTTAAGCTTGATTGATTTGACGCTGCCCGATGTCTTTGCCATAGCGTTCGCGGCAAGGGCTCCGCAACAAACCGCGGCGCATAGAATTACGCTTATTATTGATTTTATCTTCTTCATAAATCTCACCTTAATTATCCGGTTTTATCAGGGGGGATCCCGATTTTTCGTAAACTGCCTGCCGTAAACACAGACATAACCAGACGCTCTCAATAAATATTTTATCATTTTTTCATCCTATTATCAATAGGTTATTGTACAGATAACCTATATCTCAGGTGAATGTACCTTTGCGCTTTTTCGGAATAGAAGGCGAGGACGACTTATGATAATATATTAAGATTCGCTGATGATCCCGATGTAAAGGAAGCTATCCGCTTTTTAAGAGCACGTGAGGTTGTGCACTATCAGCGCTTCGGCGAAAATCTTCGAATCCTCACCGGCAAGCTCGACTCAAAGAACTTCTACGCACTCAACCCCGAGTTTGACAAAAAATGCTTTAAGACTCAAATGAAGAAGAAATAATAAAAAGTAGCCCTAAAGCTTTTTCCTTAGCTTTAGGACCACTTTTGTATATAATATACTTTTTATTTTTTATATAAGTTAAGTCACAAATCTAACAAACGTCAGATTTGCGACTTACTTTTCAAATAACTCAACTTAAATCAATAAAACTTTGCGTAAAAGTTTAATCATTACCATTTTGATTTTTTGTTATTCTTGAGTTTTATTTTGGGACAATAGTTGTAACAAAGCGCATAGTTTTTGCCTCTTTTAGCGTAGCATTTGTTGTTCTTAACAGTAGTCTTACCGAATTTAACTCCGTTATCGCTTGAGATATAAAGTCCGTATATTCCACCCTTTATAGTATTCTTTTCAAATACGTTTTTGTATTTTGAGAGCTTGTTAAATCGTCCGCAGCTTAGAAGATAACAGCCGAGACTGTAATTCGGATCTTTACTCTTACATATTATTTTATTGCCTTTTACGGTTACGCCCGCGGCATTATGTAAGCAAAGCGCCTCCTGAGTGTAAGATGTAATCTTATTGTTAAGAATTTTTATTTTTTTGTGGTGTTTAGAAATGAATTTCTCGTTTTTATTAGTACAAATACCCATTCCGCCCTTGATTGTGCAATTCTTAACGGTAATATTCTGACAGGTCTGGCCTTTTACGAATTTTTTACCGAATACCGCTTCTGTAGGAGCTGTATCGGGAGAAGCGACATCAATTTGTAAGACCTCGTCTTTCTTATTTTTGTTTTTCTTACCTTTCGCGGTGAGCTTACACTTTTCAACAGTAACATTTTTACATGCGATAAGCTCAAAAGCGTGGCTGAAATTATTGGTTTCAACTGTCATATTCCTGAACTTAAGATTGCTCGCGTGGGCAAGGCGGAAATTTGAGGTCGAATGAGTGGTTTTCGTAAGACCTTTAATCCTCCATGTACCACCGTCAATTGTTACATTTTTTGTCGATTTGTATTTGAGCTTACAGCTCTCGTTCATTACTATAGGTATAAGGTTGTTTTGGATAATTGTTGTACCCTTAGCTATTATTTTTTTATTATTCCCTATTCTGATTACGCCGTAAAGCTGTAAAGTCATCTTCGGAAGTACAATCGTGCGTTTTTCTTTATCCTGAACCAAGGACATCCAACAGGAGCGCGCGCCTTCCTTTGATAGAATAATTCTTCCGTCGTCATCAATTGTGCCGACTACTTCACCGTTATACACAAAATCTTTTTCCGCAGCGAATCCTGTAAAAGGAAGAGATGACAGAAGCAAAACAAAAGCCAATATTAATATAGCAGTTCTTTTCATATCAATAATCCTTTCATGTTTTGATGTTTAATGTTCTTCGCTCATTTCATCTGTATTACTTAATCCTAAGCTTAATAGTCTTTGTAATTGTCTTCTTTTTGTACTTAGAATTACCTTTAGCGGTGATCATTACTTTAATCTTGTAATTGCCTTTCTCAGCCTTTTTCCATTTTTTAAATGTAATAACACCTTTCGAGTTAATCTTTACGAGCTTTTTAATACTCTTAGGAATCTTTGTAAGCTTGTAAGTTACCTTACCCTTTGCTTGCTTAACCGTAATCGCCTTAACCTTCTGAGCTTTTTTCTTAAGCTTTTTAGCCTTAACCGTCTTAGCTTTTACCGTAACCTTAATCGGGTTAGCTTTTTTAGTGGTTATAACAGGAGAGGTTGTCGGTTCAACTTGCTCAACAGTTGTCGGTTCAACAGGCTCCGCTGTTGTAGAGGGTTCTGTCGGTTCTACGGTCGTTGCTTTAGTAGGTTCAACTGTCGTTGTTTCCGTCGGCGCAGCCGTTGTAGGTTCTACCGTTGGAGCTTCTGTCGTTTCAACAGGTTCTGTTGTTGTCGGAGCGGTTGTCTCAACAGGTTTTGTAGTTTCGGGCTCTGTCAAAGCGGCAGTAGTTTCCTCTGTCGGAACTTCAGTCGCTAATTCAGGCACTTCCTGATTAGGTCCGTAAACTACCGCGTAAGGGTTATCATCTCCGCCGGTTGAGGACGTGTCAAAGTATATCCTTACGGTAGAACCGATTTTTTCGACATAAGCACTAGCTTTTGTCTGATTATCCGGGAAAAATTCAGTTCTTCCGTCTTTGCTGATTTTCACAATTTTAAAGTAAAGCTGAGCTGGACAACCGTACTTGATATTACAATCTTTATAGTAGAACGAAGTACCTGCCACTTTATGCATTTTCATTTCAGGTGAATCTTTTATTGACTCATCTAAGTTCAGAAGGGAGTTGCCTATTACATAATATCCGGGTTCAAATGAATTTCCGCCAGAGCTAAGCTTGTTTTCTGAGGTCGAGTAAACTGTTTTAATCGAACCGCTATCTGAACCTTTTAATATACCGGTGATTTTATCACCCGAATTATCAAAAATTCTATATTGATAATAATTTTCACTATTAACATCATCAATATCAGCAGTGAAATCACCATCTTCATTCTTAATCATTGAATAAACTCTTCTGTAAGAAAAGCTGTCATTAATCTCTATGCATTTAACATCATCAAGTATATCATTTACGGTTTCACCGGGCTTATAAACTACAGTGTATGTAACAATTCGTTCTCCTAACAGAGAAGTAATAATTCTTACCGTTGAGCCTTTTTCTTTTACGGTGACATAATTGAATTTATAAAAGTTGCTCAGCGCTGAATAATCATAATAATCTTCACTTAACTTCTGAACATTTATTGTTTGATAATTGTATGTTCCCGCATCAACGTTTTTAAAATCCTTATAAAAAACTTTATTATCATCAGTTGCTTTCATAGGAGTAGTGTTTGCGTCAATTTTTCCGCAAAGTCCTTCATCACCGATTGCATAATTACTTGTTTGTTTTAATCCACTGATATGAATTAAGTTTACATCATCTCCATAAGCATTAATTTCACAGGTTTCAGGGTTTATTACAAATCGTATATCCCCATCCTTTTTAACAGTCAGAAACTCTCGGGCATTCTTATCATAATTCGGTATGAAATGCTTAGGATAAACTTTTATAATGCAGTTTCCCGCTTGTACATTCTTCGCTACACCCACGTAATTTCCGTCATCGGCTTTAGTGAATTCTATATCTCTAAACTTGCTATAATCACCAGAAGAAATTTCTATATCAATACCGAAATCAATCGTAGCTTCTCCCGAATATGATATTGTTTTTTCATTTGAATCATACGTAACCGTTAATTCACCATTTCCACATAAGTATAACAAGCTTGAAACAAATCTGTCATAAGAATTATTATTCGCGACGAAAACAAAAACTTCATAACCTTTGTCTTTTTCCATAGAAAGCTCAGTCGAATCTATACTCTTGGAATAAATTCCGTCACCTTTACTTTCCATTGGGGTATAATTCAAAACTAAATCATAGTTATCGTAATCTTTTGTTATTTTTAAATAGAACTCAGCGTCAGGGTTATCAAGATCAATAAACTTAAAGCTGTTTTTAATAACATAATCAAAAACTTTAGTACCCCTATGACAGCATATTATAATACCTGTATCCTTATTTATCGGTATTTCTGATTCAAAATCAGTATTAATGACGAGTTTCTTAAGGTCTTTAGCTTCGGCATTACTTCTTTTTCCGAAAGCGTAACCGTCTATCGAAGTCAATGTATCAGGGAATACATATTCTTCGTCTGTTCTTGATATAGGATAATAAACAAGTTTGGTTACATCCTTATTATAAATAATACCGTCATCTGTATAGTAATTTTCATTCTCTTTAGAAAGTGTTATGCTTTTTAAAGCGGGGAACGATCTATATATACTATAAATATCATTATCAAATATAAAGCTCTTTCCAAAATACACATTCTCGATTGAGGATTCTGACTCAGAATACCATTCCAGCATAAACGGATCGCTTCTAAAGCTTGTTATTTTTTCATTATATTTAAGAGTTTTTAAAGATTTAACACTTGCAAAAGCGTATTTATAAATGCTCTCTACCGTTTCGGGAATTGAGTATTCTTCTGAAGCTTGGTTAGCGGGATATTTAATAAGTGTGGTTTTATCTTTGTTAAACAACACCCCGTTAACGGATGTATATTTCTCGTTCTTTTCATCAACATTAATATATTCTAAGCTATTGCAATTATCTAAAACCTTAAACGCCTCGCAGTCTTCATCCTGACGATCATAATCACCGAAATGTCTTCCGAGTTCAATACGTTTAAGGGAAGAAAGTGTTGATAAACTATCAAAATTTGTTAATTTATCGGGAACAGAAAGCTCGATCAAATGAAAGCAGTTATAGAAAACATCCGAACCCATTTCCTCAATTGAATTTGGTAAATCAATGCTCTCAAGGGATGTGCAATTCTGGAAAGCACATCTTCCTATAGATGTAAGCGCGGCGTTTATTTTAACACTTTTGATTTTATCGTTTGAGCTGAAAGCGTTTTCGGCAATAGAAGTCACTTTATAATCATTAACGGTATCAGGAATTACTACATCTTCAGCTTCACCTTTATAAGCTGTAACACTTGCGGTTTTATTCCTGTTAAAGCTATATTCCAAATCACCGACAACCTCAGTGAAAGGATATTCACCCGGCTCACGCTCACCTTTTTCGTTTATGTAGTTAATATCCATTCTTTTTAACGGAGTTACATAGTATGTTTCACCGGCAGTTACACTATATCTGTAGTCATAATAAAAGTATGTTTCGTAGTAATCTTCCACCAATACTCTTTCGCTGCTTTTACTGGAACTACCTTCAAGAAGCTTTCCTGTTCCGTCATATAAATTCACTGTCGGAGTAAACTCATAATCATCATGTTCATTTTCGGAAAGAGTAATGTAAAAAGATACAGTTCCGGTTTTACGCGGGGTAAATTTCAGGAAACGCTGGCTATAATTATCCAGACGAATAGTTCCCTCACCATCTACTACCGTTTCATATGCAGAATCCGAATTCAGCTTTAGTGAAACTTTTGTTTCGTAGTCATCCGAATCCCAGCCATCCGTATAACCTTTGATTAAATATGTCTGTCCCGCTTTAACCCTACTCTCGTAGCTATATTGCGCCTGATCATAATATTCAGTCGAAAAATTTGGCATTAGGTTTTTTTCTGAATCATAAACAGAACAGTATCTGCTTGAATTCTTTGGCGTTTCTATTCTGATAATTCCGTTATCAGTAGCGACATATTTTAAATACTCGCCGTAATCTCCGCCGACATACTTTGATTCTCCGTCTTTAATCTCGATATATCCGTCAAACTTGTCGATTTTTATCGAGAATTCAGCATTATCATCTTCTGAGGAAACAGCTAAAAGATACTCGGTGTTCTTTTTAAACATCTTATTAATCTCAAAATTATGTCCGTCGGATGAAACGTCGCTTTTACAATCGAGAGAATAAGAAACCTGTCCGTTTTCTTCATATTTCGTAACAATCTTACAGGATGTTTTTGAATCTCCCGTAGATTTTATTGTGTAAACTTTATCCTGATTAGGCGTAAATTTATAGTATTTATATTCGCCTTTTGAATCAATACTTACATTTTTCTCTTCATCATATGAGATACTCTGAATATCGGATGTCTTAATAATGCTTAAACTTACCGCTCTTTCCCCTTCTTCATCACTGTAAATATCAATAATGTATTTTCCCGCGGCAATTTTTGTAATCAGATTCGCGTCCGATTCGCTCCAATTATAATCAAGACGATTATAATCAGTGTCATACAACGCAAGATGGGTTCCCTCTTTTGTAGTCAAATCAATATTTAACAAGCCTTCTTCAGCGCTGTCGAATACAAATCGCTTTTTCTGAGATGTGGATGTAAGTTGAACTTTTTTTGTTTCATTATTTCCGATAGTTTCGATATCGTCCAGCGATATAAACTTTACGGAAAGTGAATAATTCTCCTTTTTACTGCTATAACAGCAAAGATAGAGTGATTCGTCTTTTTCGAGAGAATATATCTCCTTTTCGGAGTCATATTTATAATCGGAACCGAGAATATAATAACCGATATAATTATCATTAGGTACAGTACATTCTACAGTACATTTTTTCGGAGCGGTTAGCTTAAATACTTTTAGTTTACCGTACTCGCCGTTTATGGTCTTTGTCGTATCTGAGTTTATCGACTCGAATGAATCCCGCGGATAGAAATTAAGACCTATAGTATATTCGGCGTCATCTTCAATAGAACCTGAATAATCTTCCACGGTAAAATACAGGTAATATGTTTTTCCTTTTTCAACTTTAAAATCATCGCTAAAGTTATAATATGTATTTTCTTCTTTTGTTTCGTCATAAACATCTAAAGTAGGTGAATTAATAGTTATACTCTTAAATTCGCTGTCATATACGTTATTTCCGAAATAATCATCTAAGCCCTTTGAATAATAATTCGCGAATCCGTCGCTTTCGGCGGTAAATTTATAATAACAATCCTTTTTTAAATCTTCGGCGTTAATAGTTTTGGTTTCACCTGGATTAATCACAGGTAAATCGGAGAAAGCGTAATAATCGAAGTTCACTGTGAAAGCAGTTTTGGAATATCTGCTCTTCATCTCGAAATAATAAGTCTCACCTGATTTAAGAACCAAATCGAAATCCTTATCCCAACCTTCATCTTTTTCAATTTCTATTTCATTCATAGATGAATCGTACGCTTTATAAATACAATAACCGGAATCAGATTTAAATCTAAGCAAACCATCCTTATCGGGAGTAAAGCGGAATGTAGTCTTGTCATTACTGTCAATAAAGAACAGCCTCTGTTTCTTTCCGGTAACAAGATCGGTATATTCGGAAGTGTTTTTTTCGGTTAATGAAACCGAATAATTAATTAAATAATCATACGGCATCTTGCATCCGAAATAGTACGTTTTTCCCGCCTCGGCTGAAACACAGTAACAACGATTATCAAGTTGTATCGATTTATTTGTAATATCATTTTTCTCGGAATCATAAATTGTAATTCCTAGAGAAAATTCAGAACTACAATAAAAGAATACATCACAGCTTTTCTCAGCTTCATATTTAAATAACTGAGTTACATCGAAATCATTGGAATTAAGATTCTTGTTTTCATTCAAGTTAATATCAATCGGATCAGGGGTTTCCTTATTAAGGGTAACCGATACTTCGATATCTCTTTCATTGTAATTAATGCATTTTATATAATATACTTTTCCCTTTTCAGGCGTAAAAATCAGCGCTCGGAAACCATCCTCACCACAAACAGTATAATCTACGTCCGGATAAGATATTTGGTTCATTTCCGAATCCAGAAGCTGTAAACTCATTTGTGAATTAAACGCGATAAATTTAAGAGATTCCGACACATCCGCGGAATACTTTAATAGCTGAGATTCATCCTCATCAATATCAACATTAAGAGTGTCATTAAGTTTAATCTCTTTTTCGCCCTTTAATACTTCGTTTGAAACAATCTTCACAGAAGCGTTTTTGTTTTTTGTTGTTTTAAATCCAAGATAATAAGTTTTTCCTTCTTCTACCTTTTCCTTAATTTTTATGTCTTTTCCGGAATAAGAATCAGACGCTATAAAACGTTCGTTATATATTCCGACATCCAAATTGTAATCTGACACCATATTAAAAGCAACACGACAATTTTTATCAGCTGTAAACCTAATAAATGTCAGCTCATTTGTTACGCCTTCAATATTTTTGGTATCTCCGATATTAATTGACTCAACATCAAGTCCGGTCAAAAAAGCTGTAAACTCTTTATCTCCGTCATTACTTTTACACTCAAAATAATATACATTATTTTTTTCAGCGTTAAACTTAGCACAAGAGTATTTGTACTCGACCGAATCAGTAATTTCCGCTTTTTTGGAGTCTAAAACCTTAACGGAAATATCAGCATCCTGAATATTGAACTGAAGCTTTTCTGTTTTATCAGCCGTATACTTAAAAATCTGAGGTTCATACTCATCCGCCTCAGCGTTGATATATGTATTTTTTTTAATCTCTTTTTCAGAATTAACGAACTCGCTCAGGCTTATTTTAAAGCTGCTTTCTTCGCCGTAATAGTTCTTACAACCAAGATAATAGGTTGAACCTGATTTAACCCTGTAGCTCACTTTAAAATCACTTTTTCCGCCGCCATCGTCATTGCTGGCAAGTTCCTCAAAGTTTTCATCATAAAGATAACCGTACGTATCCACATCAGAATTTGATGTAAAAACAATTTTTGTATCTTTATCAGCTACAAACTTAAAGTAGATAGTTTCATCTGAATCAGTAACAACATTTTTTGTCTCGCCGATACTGATTGTTTCATACTCCTTTTCATCGGCGTCAGCAGTAAACGGCAAAGCGCTAAACATACTTAAAAGCATCAACAAAGCCAATACAAAGCTGACTGATTTTTTTACTTTTTTCATAAATACATCCTCCTTTTTCAGCTAATTGCTGTATACACTATATTGTATCATATATTTTATATAAAAAATTTGTTGTTTATTACATTATTATGTTAATTATTACATCTTAACGCTGTTTTTTGCAAAAGAAAACCGACCGAGTGTTAGCTCGATCGGTTTCCTTAACTGAAGTTTTGAAATATAGAAGATTATTCTGAAAACATCCTCATACTTCGTATTTATTGTAACATAATAAAAAGAAAAAATAAACGCTATTTTTATGTTACTTTTTACAATATAGCGTTTGTTATTACGTAATGGTCGTAACAAAAGACATCGCAATGTAACAACATGCAAATAATTCTATCCCTTTTTTTGAATTGCAGAATTATTAAACTGTGAAAAAATGTATAATATAATAGAATAAATAATATTTTGGAGCAGAATGTCATTCTGTCGTGAATGAACTGACAGGTTTTATTATGAACGGTATTTACAGAAAAAAAGCTATAAAAAACGCGTATTCGACAGAACAGCTTGACAAAGCTATTGTAATATCTTCCCCTCTTTCGTGGCTTGGGATAATCGGCGTTTTGGTGTTTATTACCGCGGTTATCACCTGGTCTGTTTTTACAACAATTCCGACGGTAGTTAACACAAAAGGAGTATACACCGAAAAGGCGGATTTACTTGCAGTTAATTCAGATTGTTCGGGAATTATACAGAAATACTTTATTCATTCGGGCAGCATTGTCAAAAAAGGCGATGTTATCGCTGAAGTTAAAACAAACACGGGGGAACTAAGAAAGCTAAAATCAAGTTACGACGGTACAATCAGTAGTGTTTTACTAAATGATAATGATGTTGTATATTCTTCGGACGAGCTTATCAGAATAACTCCCGAGGACATCCCCGAAAACTGCGTCGTATGTTATCTGCCTTTATCGCAAGCCGAATATATTAAAGAAGGAATGAGCGTTACGCTTTACCCAAACCTTAATTATTCCGTTAACGACGCTCATCTGAACGGTGAAATCAAGTATATTGCAAAGTATCCCGCCGACGAGAAAAACACATCTTTAATTCTAGGCAAAAACAGCGGTCTAAAAAGAATGCTTCTGAAAGATGAGGCGGTTATTGAAGCCGTATGTAAGATAAATAACAAACACGATAAAGATAAATATATTACCAATGACAATAAAAGAATTATACTAAAAAACAAATCCGTTCTCTCTTTAAGAATCGTTACCGAAAACACTCCGCCTATTAACAAGCTTTTTAGTTTTAGTGAAAACCGTGGTGGCGACAATGAGTAACTACGTTAAGACGCCTGTCGTTTTTCAGAGCGAAGCTTGCGAGTGCGGAGCGGCTGCGCTGACTTGTGTGCTGTACTATTTTGGCAGATACACGCCTTTGGAAAAGGTACGCGAGGATATCGGAATATCAAGAGACGGATGCAGCGCTGGAAGTATAATGAGAACGGCGAAAAGCTACAACTTACACTGTCACGGATACCGAAAAGAAACAGAAGATTTAAAAACAATTAAAACACCCTGTATTCTGCATTGGAATCTCAACCATTTTGTGGTTTTTGAGGGCTTTAAAGGGAAATTCGCCTACATAAACGATCCCGCGCTCGGGAATCGAAAGCTTAGCTTTGAAGAACTTGACAACTCGTTCACGGGAATAGTGCTGACCTTTTCCCCTAACGCGGAGTTTAAAAAAAGCAAAAAGCCTCATACATTCTTTAAATTCGCTAAAGAACAGCTTAATACAAATTCAGAAACTGTTGCAAAGCTGTTTATTATAAACGCGTACCTGGTATTCACGGGGTTAACCCTTCCATTGTTATCAAGAGTATTTATCGACGATGTTCTTGTAAGCAAGAGCTATGAAGTATTTTCTTGGATAGCGTTTATTATCATCTCCTGCATTATTTTGCAGTTTATTCTTAACATTTACCAAACGACTTTACTTGCAAAATTCAGAAAAAAGCTTGTACTTTTAACGAGCAAAAAATTTCTTACGCGCTTGTTTGATTTACCGCTTAATTTTTTTGAATACAGATTCGCGGGAGATTTAGCTCAGAGAGTAAAGAATATTCAAGCCGCCTGTTCTTTTGTTTCAGACGAAACGGCGAGTATATTTTTTGATATAATTATCGCGGTTTTTTATTTTATTGTAATGATTATATACAGCCCTATTCTCAGCTTAGCGGCTCTTTTATGCGCGGCTGTAAATTTTATCATTATTAAAACATCGTCAAATTCGCTTTCGGAAAAATCAATCAGATTACAAAAAGATACGGGAGTTTTATTAGGCGTATTGTATTCGGGAATTAATTCAATAAAAAATGTAAAAGCGTCGGGGATTGAGCCTGATCTAACCAAAAAAATCCTCGGATATAACGCTGAACTTCCTCAATCACGCCAAAAATTAGCTCGTACGCAAAACATAATTGACACTTTAACAGAATTCAACAAAAACCTTTTTGACGTTATCGTTTTAACCGCGGGAGGAATAATTGTAATAAACGGTAATATGAGTATAGGAACACTCGCTGCGTTCGGTATACTTTTAACCCTGTTTAATCAGCCGATAAGCAGACTTATTTCTGTTTTACAAAAAGTTCAAACGGTAAAATCAGATATTAACCGTACAGACGATATAATGAATTGTAAATCAACCGGCGATATTGATTTCCCTATAAAAAACGACTTTTTAAAAACAATCAACGGTAACGTCGAACTAAAAAACGTATCATTCGGCTATAGAAAAAACTCAAATGCTGTGGTATCTGATATAAGCATTGATATAGAATGCGGTTCAAGCGTCGCCATAGTAGGAAAATCGGGCTCAGGAAAATCCACAATCATTAATCTTATAAGCGGTCTTTATACGCCTTGGAACGGCGAGATTAAATATGACAACATAAACATTAAAGCGTTAAATAAAGAAACTAAGAGCGTTAATGTTTCGGTAGTAAGTCAGAGCGCTTCCCTATTTCCGTATACAATAAAAGAAAACATTAAAATGTTCAACGAAAGTATAAGCGAGGTGGATATGGTAAGGGCGGCGAAAGACGCGTGTATTCACGACGAAATACTTAATAAACGCGGGGGATACAATTACCCGCTAAGCGAAAACGGGTCAAACCTCTCGGGAGGTCAGCGCCAAAGACTAATGATAGCACGCGCGCTCGCTTCTAATCCCGCTGTCCTTATTATGGACGAAGCGACAAGCTCAATTGACGCTGATACGGAAAAAGAAATACTAAAGAATATAAAAAGACGCGGTTGTACATTTATATCAGCGGCGCACAGACTAAGCGCTATTAAAAACTGCGATAGAATCATAGTAATCTCCAACGGTAAGATTGTTGGAGAAGGAACTCACAGCGAGCTTTACAAATCCAACGAGTATTATCAAAAACTTATCAAAAACTAAGAGCGGTATTTATGGACAATAAAACTATACTTCTCGAAAGCGGGAAGAATTATATTAGTACAAATGAATATGACGCTTTCAGAGTTAAAAGCGGTACAGTTCTCGTTTATATCGTTCCTGTTAAAAACGGTAAATCAGGGAGGAAAAAGCTTATTTACGAGGCAATTGAGGGTGATGTTATCCCCTCTTATGTTTACAAAGACCTTGAGTATAATAGTTTCAGGTTTTGTTTTTCCGCTTTAGACTCAGCGCAATTAGATGTTATGAGCAACTGCTCAACCAATATATTACGGGAAAAATTCGCAAAAAAAATCGGCTTGGATATTTCGAGCGCCTCACAGTTTTACGAGGCTCTTGCCGAAAGCTACAGGATGTCCTCCGTTTTGGAGATGGGAGCGGTTAAACGCAAAGAGAATAATAATCAAAGCGTTAAAAAAGGAATTATTTCTTCAATAATAAACGCATTTAAAAAGAACCGCAAATACTATACGATACCCAACACCGAAAATGAGCTATATAATGCCGCGGCTTTAATATGCAAACAAGAAAACATACCTATAGCAAGTTATGAAGCGGTTAAGTCCTATACGGATAAAAACGTTAGAATTGACGATATAGCAAACAGCTCGGGTTTTGTATACAGAGAAATATCGCTCAATAAAAACTGGTACAAAGAGAATATGGGTTCTTTTATCGCCTTTAATAAATCAGGAAAGCCTATAGCCTGTATTTCTAAATCCGCTAATTCTCACGTCTTTTATAACAAAGAGAATAATAAATTTCAAAAAGCGGATAAAAGCTTCGCCGAAACAATAGAAACAAAAGCATATATACTGTACCGTCCTTTACCGCCCGAAAGGCTTCAAAAAAGCGATTTAATAAAATTCTGTATAAAAAGCTTAAAGCAATCGGAATTAATCAGACTAATACTTTTATCTATGATAATAGCGGTAATCGGACTTTCTCTTCCTGTTTTTTCACAGATTATTTACGATGATCTCATACCGCTTGAAATGAAAAACAATTTACTTAAAATTGGATTTACTCTCGCGGTGTTCGCGATAGCAAGCGCGGCGCTGTCGCTTGTTAAAAGGTTTTCGCTTTTCACAACGACTTACAAAATCGCGCTTGATTTTCAAAACGCTGTATTTCATAGGCTTATTAATCTGCCTCAAAGTTTTTTTGATAAAAATAATACGACAAAATGTGCTGTCGGAGCTTTTAACTCGGGAGCTTTAGCCGAAACAATATCGGGCGAAATAATATACTCAGTTATCTGTATTCTTTTTGCCGTTATTTATTTTATTTCGATGATAACCGTCTCCCCTGTTTTAAGCTTTACCGCTGTTCCCGCTGTTATTGTTTACATACTGCTGTATTCAATTATTTCCAAAGCTTTTATAAATGAAGAAAAACAAATAGAAAAATACGAAACTCAAAACAACTCAATAATATATCAATTTATTCTTTCAATTTCGGAAATAAAAAATTCCGAAGCAAAAGAAAAAGCTATTCTTAAATATTTAAAATCTTATATTACGGAAGCTAATCACAGAGAAAAAGCAAGCCGGATAAAAGGCGTATCCATAGCTGTTACACTTGCGTTCAACGGGTTGATTACTCTTTGTTTTTACACGGTATGTACAGTGTTAAGGATTGATATAAGCGCGGGCTCTTTTATATCTTCTACGACGTTATTCGGCGTATTCTCGGCTTATGTCACACAGATTATAAACAGCATAGTAAATATAAAGGCTCAAACACCTTATATGCAGCGCACAAAAATAATTCTGGACGAACTCCCCGAAAATGAAAACGATAAAATAATCCCGCATAATTTAAGCGGAGATATTTATATTAATAATCTTAGCTTCCGCTATTACGGTGAAAATGACAAAACGCTTAAGAACATAAGTATAAATATTAAAAGCGGTGAATATCTCGGCATAGCGGGAGCTTCGGGAAGCGGTAAATCTACTCTTATCAATCTTTTGCTCGGCTTTTACAGCGACTATAACGGCGAAATACGTTATGACGGTTATAATATTAAAGAGTTGAACAAACAAAAACTTAGAAAAAATATGGGCATTGTTCTTCAAAACGATACACTTTTACCTGACACGATTCTCCGTAATATATCCGTGAATTCTCCCGAAGCTTCAATAAACGATGTGAATAAAATCACGGATGAACTGGGATTATCGGAAGATATTAAAAAAATGCCTATGGGATTATACACATTACTTAACGAAAACTCTACCACAATTTCCGAAGGGCAAAAGCAAAGAATATTACTGTGCAAAGCATTATTATCTAATCCCAAAATAATAATACTTGATGAATCCACATCTTCACTCGATAACGAATCTCAACAGCTTATTCTGAATGCCCTTAAAAAAAGAACAGCTACAAAAATTGTAGTCGCGCAAAGACTAAATACACTTATTGACTGCGACCGAATAATCGTTATAAAAGACGGCGAAATAACGGAAACAGGACGCTATAAGGATTTAATTAATAATAAATCAGGCGAGTTTTATAAACTGGCACAAAATCAGATTGACGATATTGATGAAAGGTAAGGATTGTTTATGAGAAGTGATAATAAGCTTTTAGAATTAACGGGTAAGGTATTGTCGAATAACGACAGCGCAGAGAAACTGACTAAAGTAAAATCTATATCGGATATTAAAAAAATATTCGAAAATAACGAAATCAAAATAACGTCCGAAGAAGTTGAGCGAATCGGCATTCTTCTGAATAACGATGAGCTAAACGAAGAAATGCTTGATACTGTAAACGGCGGCGGCGCTGTGGAGATGATTATTCTCGGCGGAGTTTTAGTCAGCTTAGCGGCAGTCGGCGCGTGCAGAGCGGCTTATTTGAGCATAAAAAAGGATTAATGTAAACTTATGGAAAGAAATTACGAAAAAAACTCTCTTATAATCAGAGATAGCAACGGAGATTTTAAGCTAAGCATTTCAACAAAATACAATAATGATTCATCGCTGATTAAAGTATCGGGCGAGTTAAGTTCTGATGTTTCTCACGATTTTGAGGATGAGCTTATGGCGGTTGTCACCGTACGCGATAATATAGATTTGGATTTATCTGATGTCACAAAAATATCGTCAGTCGCTTTAAGAGCGCTGTTATCAGCTCAACAGATTATTGACGAGAGAGATAACGCGTCGCTTAGAATACTAAATATGAGAAAAGAAGTTTTAGGCTTTTTTGAGGAAAAGGGCTTTGACGATCTTTTTATTATTGTCTGACAAAAGATTTAACAGGAAAATATAAAAATGAACCAATACAATCCATATAAAATATATGAAGGAAATGAAAACTACATATTCTCAAGCTACTCACACAAGGACGAAGACAGAGTCATCAGGATATTAGAACAGCTCGCGAAACACGGATGCCGATTATGGTATGACAACGGTATTAACGCGGGAAGCAACTGGCCCGAGGTTATCGCTGGACATCTGAATAATTGTAAGGTGTTTTTATCTTTTATTTCTAAAAACGCGGTTAATTCTCATAACTGCAGACGGGAAATAAACTTTGCCGTACTTAAGAAAAAAACTATTATAACCGTCTTTTTGGAAGATACGGTTTTATCCCCCGGTATGGAAATGCAGCTTTCAACTATGCAGTTTATAGAAAAGTACAAGCTCTCGGACGAGGAGTTTTACGAAAAACTTTTAGATAACAAAAAGATAAAAGAATGTATCGGAAAGCCTGATAAGAATATAAAAATTCCTAAAGGTATAAATCACGAGCCGCAAAAAAGCTATGATAACCTATGGCTTAGTAAAGAATACACAGGCGAAAAAGATTTTTATTTTATAAAAAATACTGTTTTCTATTTAATACGAAAAAATACAGGCGAAAAGATAAGAATAAATCCCGAGGGATTTAACATAGGCAGAAAATCGGAATTTTGTGATTATACAATCAACGGCAACAAAACCATAAGCCGACTTCACGCCACAATGAAAATCAGAAATGAAAAATGTATTATTTATGACCACGATTCGCTTAACGGCGTATATGTAAACGGCGAGGCTATAACGCCGAATACCGAAACAGAGCTTATCGCTCACGATGAAATCAGGCTGGGAAGCGAAAAATTTATACTTGTTTCAGATGAAGAAGAAAGCATAGAAAACACGGAGGAATAGATTGGGTAGATTCTGTTTTAATTGTATGATGCCCGTAAACAAAGATAAATGCGGACATTGCGGATATACACAATTTAATAAAACTCCAGCGCATCATTTACTCCCCTCCACCATACTTAACAACCGTTATTATATAGGCAACGCTATAGGACAGGGCGGTTTCGGAATTACATATATAGGACGAGATTTAAACCTTGATATGACAGTTGCGGTTAAGGAGTTTTTTCCTAACGGATACGCAAACCGCAACAATAACGCTTCACCGGAAGTGGAAGTATCAGGGGCTAAAAACATAGAGTTTTTTAATTCTGGAAAAGAAAAATTTATACGCGAAGCAAAGCTTCTTGCAAAGTTCTCAGGCAACAAAAGCATTGTTTACGTAAGAGATTATTTTGAAGAAAATAATACCGGATATATTGTAATGGAATATGTAAGCGGTGAAACTCTTACAAAGCACATTAAAACTCAAGGAAGATTCAATCCAAATAATCTCCTGGATAAAATGCTTCCGCTGTTCAGCGCGCTCGGCAAAATCCACAAAAGCGGACTTATACACAGAGATATCAGTCCCGACAACATTATGCTGCTGAGCGACGGCACATTAAAGCTTATGGATTTCGGAGCGGCAAGGTATATTAATTTTCTCGACAATCACACAATGTCGATTATGTTTAAACCCGGTTACGCTCCCGAGGAACAGTATCGTCAAAAAGGCTCCCAGGGCTCCTGGACGGATGTTTACGCGATTTGCGCGACTATGTACAAGTGTATAACAGGAGAAACTCCCGATGATTCTATGGAACGAGCTTTTAAGGATAATTTTAAAAAGCCGTCATTATTGCGCCCTGATATTTCAAAAGAATACGAGGAAGTTCTTCTTAAGGGAATGGCGGTTTATAAAGAAAACAGATTCCAGACTATGGAGGAATTATCCGCGGCGTTTTTAAAAGCTACGGGAAAACACTACTCTGATTTGTCAGAAAACAATTCACAAAACTCCTACTCCCCTATAGATTTCGAAAATGATAAAACAGAGTTTTATTCAGCGGACGAGGACGATGATACCGAATACTACGAAGAAACCATAAATAAACAATCCGATGAAGAAATAAGTAATTCAAAAGAATCTACATCAGAAAAGAGAATTAAAAAAAGCAGAAAAAAGCTTTACATAATACTAATCGTGATTATAATCACAGCTTTTATCGGATTCTATTATCAATATGAGAAATCCACATATGTAAAAACACCTAATCTCGTAGGTTTAGAAAAAGCGAAAGCGGAAAACAAATTAAAAGCAAAAGAGCTTAAATTCATAGAAAAGCTTGACTATTCCGATACTGCTGAAAAGGGCGATGTTATTTCGCAAAGCCCTCAGAAATTCAGGCAGATTAAAAAGGGCTCAACCGTAGTATTAGTTATCAGCAACGGAAAGCTGGTTACGGTTTCCGATTACAAAAATCTTTCTTTATCAAAAGCAAAAAAGCTCATATCAAATTCAGGGCTAAAGATAAAAGTTACGAAAAGAACGTTTTCGGAGAAGATTAATAAAAATCATATTTTAACACAATCTCCTAAAGGCGGAACGGCTTTACCCGAGGGCAGTACTGTTTCAGTCGAAATAAGCAGGGGCAAAAGAAAATATAAAGTTCCTAACCTTATAGGAAAGAATTATAAATCCGCTTTAAAAGCGTTAAAAATCTTTAGAACAGAAATTGTATATGAATACAGCAGTGAAACGGAAAATACCGTTATAAAACAATCTCCCGAAAAAAACACCAGGCTTACAAAAAATTCAAAAATTACCCTAACAGTAAGCAAAGGCCCCGCTCCGACTACACCTCCTGCTACAGCGACAGTTCCGCGGGTTCGTTACACCACACCAACGAAAAAGAATACACAAAAATCTTTCAGCGGTTTAAATATTGACTCATAAAAAAGGAGTTTTAAATGAAAAACTTAAAAAGAGTAATATGTATCTTTATTTGCACACTGATACTTTCATCACTTTTTACAATGAATTATTACGCGCTTGAACAGAACGAAACATACAGCGGTACTACAGGCGATTGCGCCTGGGAATATAATCCCGATACAACAACAATTACCATATCAGGCGCAGGCAATATGGCTGATTATACGGGAGCTGATTTACCGCCTTGGAATTGTTTTAGAGAAGAAGTGAAAAATGTTATTATTAATAACGGAGTAAAAAGCCTTGGGGGATATTCCTTTTATATGTTTTCAGCTCTGGAAAACGTATCCTTTCCCGATACTTTGGAAGAGATACACTCGTCAGCTTTCAGAGCCTGTTCATCGCTTAAAGAACTAAATATTAATAACAAAGTCCATTTTATTGAATACGGAGCGTTTTCGGATTGCGATAATCTGGAATCCATTCATTTGCCTGTTAATTTATCTACTCTGCAAAACGGTGTGTTTTTCAATCTTCCAAAACTGAAATCCATCTATATTCCCTATAACGTCAACGCTCTTTATACTACTTTCAATAACTGTCCTTCGCTTACAACCGTACATTTATCCTCTAAAACAGCGCTTACAAACAACGAAAACCAAAAGGTTTTTATGAATTGTAATAATATAAGAGATGTATATTATTACGGTAAACTAACTGAGCTGAGAAAAGAACAGTTAGCAAATGAACCTGATTTCGCAAACGCGACATTTCATTACATCAATGATATACAATACGAGGATGAGGGTGACTCGGCAAGCGGTACAACAGGCGACTGCGTATGGGAATATGATTCAAAGACAAGAACGCTGACCATATCTGGAAACGGTCGAATGGAGGATTATGACGAACTGGAAACAAGACCATGGAATGACTATGAAATGAAAATAATAAAAGTAGTTTTCAAAGAAGGCGTTAAACATATCGGACGAAATTCATTCACATTCTTTTCAAATATAGAAAACGTCAGATTTTCAGACAGTGTAGAAAGTATAGGAGAATACGCTTTCCAATCATGCTCGTCTTTGGAATATATTAAAATCACAGAAAATATTACACAAATTGACAACGGAGCGTTTATGTGGTCGGGAATAAAAAAAGTTGACCTTCCTGATAACATAGAATTTTTTGGAAACTGGTTTGAAGGATGTTCCAATCTTAAAACCTTTAAGATACCAAATAGTTTAAACTGCATTCCCTGTGATTCTTTTCAGTATTGCCGTGGTCTTAAAGCTATTTCTTTTGGCAATAACATAAAGAATATAGGTAATAACGCTTTTGGCAACTGCACCTCACTCACAGATATTTACTTTATGGGTACAGAGGAAGATTGGGATAATATCGAAATAGAGGAATCGGAAAACGAATACTTTTTAAACTCAACTGTACATTTCAATGAGGAGATGCCTACTGAGTTTATTCCTATCGAAACAACATCAGCCGCACCTGAAACAGTAGAAAATACAACTAACGCTTCTGAAACAACTACTTCTCTTGAAACTACTACAGAATATATAACAGAACCTCCTGAAAGCACTGTACCTGAAACAACGTTTAATTTCGTAACCGATCCTTTAGAAACCACCGTTATCGAAACTACCGCGGAAATTGTTACCGAACCCGAGGAAACCACAATAGAGTTTATTCCCACAACCCCCACGACAACCACTGAAATCACCACTTCACCTGTAATAAGCACTGAAGCACCGACAATTTTTACAGAACCGAACACCTCCTATGTTTCCAAGGAATTAACAACAGCTTTTGAGCAAACTACTTCGCCTGTAATAATCCCTACAGAAAGCTTTACAACGATAGTTCCTACGTTGCCGATTATAACCGAACCTGTTGAAACTAAACCGTATACCATCGCTCCAAAGAACAAAACGGTTAAAAAGAAAACACAAAGCATTATCGCGAAATCGTATTCGGCTGTACCAAAGAGCAAGCCGTTCACAATAAAAGCGAAAGCAAAAGGTAAGATTAGCTTTTCTACAAAATCAAAAAAAATAATTACGCTTACGAAAAACGGTAAGGTAACTGTCAAAGCTATAGGCATAGCATATATCAAGATTCATGCCGCGGGTAATAAGCTTTACAAATCCGCCGATAAAACAATTAAGGTAATTGTAAGGCCGCCACAGCTTAAACTGCTTTCTAAATCGGGTGGAACAAACAAGAAATACACGATTTATTTCAAGAAAATACCGAATGTTTCGGGGTATGAACTTCTCTATAAAGCAAAGGGTGAAAAGAAATATAAAAGAATTCTCGCAAATAAAAACGACAATAAATTTGTCATTAAAAATCTTAAATATACAAAACATACAATAAAATCAAGAGCATATAAAAAAATATCAAAGATTAAATTATACGGCGCGTTTACTAAAGCGTCCTTTGGTCCGTCGGCATAAGAAAATCTCGGAACAATTCAATGTTCCGAGATTTTTCTATTTATCTATAAACCTGTACTTAAGGAAACGATAACCGAAAAATCATCTCCGTTTAACTCCGTCGCAACCTCTCCGTTATATTTTTCACTAATGTCCTTTAATATTTTTAGTCCGTTTCCTCTTCCTTTTTGTTTAGGTTTATTTTCTATCGGGTTGGTTTTATTAATTGTTTTAATGTATATAATTCCGTCGCTTTCCCGACACGAGATTATTAAACTCTTTTTATCTCCGTGATAGTTTTCCAGAGCTTCAATACTGTTATCAATCAGATTAACGAAAACTCTGCACAAATCAATATCATCTATTCCGCAATTATCCCGCAAAATTATATTGTATGTTACGGAAATATTATTTTCATACGCGGAAGTCAACTTATCGTAAATGATAAGATTTACGAGCTTGTTTTCACAAACCGCGGGAATCCTTGTTTTTTCCGTGGTTTCCTTAAGCTGTTTAGTAAGCTCTTTTGCTTCTTTACCGCTCGTTTCATTACCCTCAGCTACAAGCGCCTCAACAACCGAAATAAGATTATTTATATCATGTCTGAGCTTTACTGTATCATCAACACTTTTTTGAATCTTCGCGTAATACTTAGCTTGTATTCTGTTTTCGGCTAAAAGCACCTCATTTTCGGCTTTAATTCTCTCAAGCTTACTGTTATTGCGTGTAAAAACAAATGACATTATATCAAGAAAAACAAAACCAGATAATGTAGCGGCTATTATACTTAACTTAGAAATCAAAGCCATATTATTATTGCGTTCAAACAAGATTAGAAAAATAACCGAAAGAATAATTATCTGGGCGTAAATTATCGTAAGAAAGGCGGAGCTGTTTGTAAAAAGAGTATCACTCACTTTTTCAGAATTTGCTTTCAACCAAATGATTGTTATCACGGACATAATAAAAAGCATCATAAAAAAGTAAAACGCGCAAACATAATACTGTTTAAAATAATCTTCAACTTCTAAGCCCAGCGAAAAAACAGAATAAGTAATTAAATCCGTTATAAACCAAGAAAAAATCGCGAGAGCCGAAAAAACAAGTTTTCTTATAATATTATCTTTAAAACATATTATTACCCAAACGGCAAATAAATAAAACTCAACGAACTCAAGTATTTCGCTTTTAAAATCAAGACGCATATGAATGGTACTGAAAAACCAGACAGAAACCGATGAAACAATAATTATATACTTGTTACACCTCGGCTTTAACACCATAGTAGCAGCAGTCGCCATAAAAAGAAAGACAATTAACAGCAAAAAGCCCTCGTTTTTTACGCTTTGAGTATTTTGTAAAAAAGTATGCATCTTATAGTCATCGCCTTTCTGCCCGCAATGTTCTTTTCGCTACACCTTTATCGCGGGCGGATAAGGCGCTTACATGCCCAGACTCTGTGATTTTAATGTGAGGTATCTTGCTCTGGCGTTATCGCCGTACAAACGACTTACGGATATTTCCGTATTGTCAAAAAGAACAACTTTATCTTTGTCAAATTTTTTGATATGAGTATAATTAACCGCAAAGCTTTTATGACATCTTATAAAACCTATTTTCAATTTATCCAGAGCATCACTCATTTTTGAATATTCTTCAAAGAGTCCCGATTTAGTATGATAGATAATTTTTCTTTTATCGCTTTCAATATACATAATATCGTTTAGCTTAAGAGAGTGGCTTTCTTTCCCGAGAGTAACGCTTATAGTTATATCCTTTTGTCCACTTTCCGCGTTAAGCTTATCGGTATAATAGTAAAGCTTATTCATATTAATTGGTTTGGTAAGCAATCCATAGGGCGTAAAATCAATAAAAATATCCTGACAGTATTCGGGATAACCTGTTACAAATATAACAGGAATACTCGCGGATTCAGCAAGCATTCTTCTTATCTCGGAAATACCATTTCTATCACCGACACAAATATCCATTAATATGCAATCAGGCACTCTTTTATAATCTATATATGTTTTTAATTTGTCAGGTTCACTAAAACAAACGACCTCGCATTTATTGCCATAACGCTTTTTTAGCGCGTCTGAAAACAAAGTATGTATTTGCGGGTTATCGTCACAAATCGCAACAAGCATTATTATCTCCTATAAAAGTAATTAATTATATTATAACCTCTATTAATATTTCAATCATTATATTCGTAATAAAAAACATAACAATGTAATAAAAAACTTTATTCATTCCGGTTTTAATCTTTAGTAACGCTTAAGCTTGTTTTTTATCATCATATCCTTTAAATCCGTTTTTTTCCGCGTGATAACAGGTATTTTGTATAATTCTCAACCGTTTGTAATGTTACGCAGTTTTGCTTCTTTAAATGTTGTTAATGCCATAGAAACACATTCTTCAAAAATAACTATAAATATACCTTGATTTTTTGTCAAGTTAATTATAAGTGTATTTGTATTATTTTCGGTAACTACATAAGCTTTTTTTATATTCATTTAAATTATTCCGCATGGGAAATCAGCAGGCGTATTCGCGAAAAACGCGGCCATCGAATAACGACGACCGCGTCTTTCTATAAGGGATTAGTAAATGGCAAAATGAAAACTAATTAACCAGCGATTTACCGAGCGCCTCGCACGCGGTAACCGCTTCTTCATTGGAAGCTTCGTTGCAGATTACTGGCTCAGACGTCAAAACCACGCCCACGCTTTCGCATTCGTCCTGCCAGTTGCGCATCCATTCTCCGTCGCCCCAGCCGTAAGAGCCGAACAGCGCGATTTTCTTTCCGCCGAGCTTCGGGGCGCACGCGCTGAACATCGGCTCGAATTCATCTTCCTCGAGCTGTTCCGCTCCCATAGAGGGACAACCAAAGGCGATAGCGTCGTAATCGTCTATCATAGTTTCGTTGAAATTAGCGCAGGTTAATATTTCCACATCAGCTCCCGCGGCTTTAGCGCCCTCAACTACAGCCTGAGCCATAGCCTCGGTGTTACCCGTACCGCTCCAGAATACAATTGCTGTTTTCATATAAAATCTTCCTTTCAGTATATCAAGTATATATAAATATAATCAGCCAAGGCTGTTATCAGCTCGCTACCGCTAATTTTGTAAGCGGTTTTCCCTCACACCATTGTTTTTCATAAACACGTGTGCATTTTCTGTATTGATTGAACAGTCGGCGTGCTTTTTCCTCGTCGCCGTAAACCTTCCAGCAGCCTACGCATTTCGCGCGTGCCGCCTTGTTATTAATGAAGCCTTTTACATCCTCAACAGGATAACCGAGAAACAGTCCTATCTCGTGAGGGAACTCCTCCCCCTCGTCAAGACGTTTCATTAAACGAGCCAGACACTTACCGCAGTTATCAGTATAATAACCGCGCTCTGTAAGCAATCCGCGGACTTCTTTATTCTTTAAGTCGGAAAAAAGCTTTGAAGGACGGAAAGCATAAATCAACGCCTTTTTATTCTTTAAGCGCAGAGGTAAAAAACGCATCCCCTTACATCCCAAGCTGAGATTTAACTCTCTTAAAAAAGCTAACAGCTCATTCTGATTATCATAGGAACAGCTGAACAGACTGCCTGTTTTAAGTCCCGCCAAGGTCGGCGAGCAATATTTTACTATTACTTCTTCTGACATAGAATCTCCTTATATTTTAGTTAGCTTGCGCTAACTAACAGTTCTAAAAAATAGCGGTTAGTTACCACTAACCTGTATTATATACTACTTTTTTTTATTTGTCAAGAATTAATTTATAATTTCAATTGAAAAAACGCGGTGGTTTTTAAAAGAGAAAAATAGAACACACTCAACCAATCACATCTCCGTGGGCGTTTTCCACATAACAACGGTATTATAAATTTTTGTATTGTACAATACGTGAATTGAATTAAACCTCGAGTTTTGGTACAATAAATAAGTAAACAAAATATGTGTTTTAGATTTAGGAGTTGAGAAAAATGACAAAAAGATTAACGGGGTTATTGCTGTGCGTATGCGTGCTTATCTCCTGCTTTACGTTTGGAGCTATTCAGACTGCCGCGGCTGACGCCTCGGCAAAAAAGACAGGCGCGGATTACGGACTGCCGAAAAACTATCTGGACGGCAATATCCTTCACTGCTTTAACTGGAAGTACATCGACATCAAAAACGAGCTCAAGAGTATAGCCGAGGCGGGTTTTTCCGCTGTACAGACCTCGCCCGCTCAGGAACCCGATAACAACGGAAAATGGTACTGGCTGTATCAGCCCAAGGGCTTCTATATGGGCAACAGCAGTCTCGGAAGCAAGTCGGATTTACAGTCGCTTTGTACAGAAGCGAAGAAATACGGTATCCAGGTAATCGTCGATATCGTAGCCAACCACCTTACGGGCGACCACGGAAAAATCCAGGACGACCTCAAGGACAGCAAATACTGGCACAACAAGGGCAAATGCTCAAACTGGAACGACCGCACACAGCTTACTCAGTACAATATAGGCGATTACGCCGACCTCAAAACCGAGGACAGCTATGTTCAGTCGGTTGTTAAAAAATACTTAAACGAGCTTAAGGGCATCGGTGTTACGGGCTTCCGTTTCGACGCCGCTAAGCATATCGCCACTCCCGCCGAGGGCGACAACTTCTTCAATATGGTTAAGGGCGTAGGCGTTTGGTCTTACGGCGAGATACTCGATAACCCCGGCGGAAACGCGACATCAGTAATGAAGGAATACACAAAATATATTAACGTAAACGACTGCTACTACAGCGGAAATATTACGGGAAATATGAGAGATAAGAAAGTCGCGACTAAAGAAAGCGAATGGAAAGAAAAAGGTATCGACGGCTCTAAGCTTGTTTACTGGGGCGAAAGCCACGACACCTACTCCAACAATACCGACGACGGCGGCTGGACTAAGTATCTCGACCAGGGTGTTATCGACCGCTCCTACGCGATACTCGCCTCCAGAGGCGACGCCAGAGCGCTTTATCTCTCCAGACCTCAGTCCACCGACCGAGAGAATATTTACGCGGGAAGCAAGGGCAGCACACACTATAAATCAAAGGAAGTAGCCGCTGTAAACCACTTCAAAAACGCCTTAGTCGGCAGAAAAGAAAAGTATACCACAGGCGACGGATGTGACGTTGTATGCCGCGAGGGCGGAGCTGTAATCGCTACGGCAAACGGCTCGGGCGGTACAAAAACTGTTCCAAACACAGGCGGTCTTGTAAAACCCGGCTCATACACCGACGAGGTATCGGGAAGCAAATGGACTGTTACAAGCACTACTATGACAGGTAATGTAGGAAGCACGGGTATCGCGGTATTCTACAGCACCGCGCCCTACGAGGAACCCACAGAAGCTCCGACAACTCAGGCTCCGACAACACAGGCGCCCACAACACAGGCTCCGACAACCGCTCAGCCTACCACCGAAGCTCCTACAGTAAGCAAGGGTATTATCGGCGACGCTAATCTGGACAACAACGTAAGCATAAAGGACGCTACCATTATTCAGAAATCTATAGCAAACCTCTTTACGCTCTCAGAGGACGCGAGACTTCTCTGTGACGTCAACTCCAACGGCGGAATAGAAATCAAGGACGCTACCTGTATCCAGAAATACATTGCGAAGATGAACGGAGCGGGAAACGCGGGCAGAAAATATGAGGAAGTAAATTAACAGCTTCACTCTGCTTATTTAAAAGCTTAATCAGAAATTTTAAAAACAGCCTCGAGCCTTATAACGGTTCGGGGCTTTATTTCGTTTACAGAATTATTAGTTAAGAGAATTGTAATTATTTCTTTCTTAAAAATATGATTTTATTATTGACTTATCGGCGCTTGGAGAGTAAAATAGTTGTACGGTTTAATGCCGAATTTATTTGTGAAAGAGAGGCGGGATGAATGGACGCAGGCGGCAACGCGTCGGGCGCCGACGGGCGAAGTTTATATGTGCGCGTTTATTCGTCGCGCTTATTAACGCTTCCCTATAATTGATAGCAGAAGTCAGAGCCGCGTTATCAGGCGGAGTTGACTTTTACTATTGCGGCGCCTTCTACTAAAACTTGTAGGAGGTATTTTTTATGGAAAGAACAAACACGGTAACACTGTTCGAAACAATCGCGACTCTTTTGGAGAAAAAGCGTTACTCAACGCTCAGAGATATTCTCACAACTATGAACCCGTTCGATATAGCGGCGGCGTTCGAGGAAATCGGAAGCGAAAAATGCGCTCTTTTATTCAGGCTTCTTCCAAAGGAACTCGCGGCGGACACCTTCGTCGAAATGGACGACGATATGCAGGAAATGCTTATACACGGCTTTTCCGACACTGAGCTCAAGGAAATTATAGACGAGCTCTACGTAGACGACGCGGTTGACATTATTGAGGAAATGCCCGCGAACGTCGTAAAACGAATTTTGCGCCAGGCTGACCCTCAGACTCGCAAGGAAATCAACGAGATATTAAAATATCCCGAGGACAGCGCCGGCTCGATTATGACCACAGAGTGCGTTATCCTCAGACCGAAAATGACGGTTGAGGAAGCTATAAAGCGAATCAGGCGCACGGGTATCGATAAGGAAACAATCTACACCTGCTACGTAGCCGACGATTTGGCTACGCTTATCGGCATAATTACAATAAAAACGCTGCTTTTATCCGAGGAGGACGAAATCCTCGAGAACATAATGGAAACCAACGTTATCTCGGTAAACACCCTCGACGACCAGGAGGAGGTTGCCCAGATGTTCAATAAATACAACTTTCTGGCGCTTCCCGTGGTGGACAAGGAAAACCGTATCGTCGGTATCGTTACGGTAGACGACGCTATCGACGTTATGGAGGAGGAAGCTACCGAGGATATCCAGAAAATGGCGGCTATTACACCTACCACCGACAAGCCTTACGATAAGGTAGGCGTTTTCGAAACCTTTCTAAGCCGTATTCCCTGGCTTCTGATACTTATGATTTCAGCTACCTTTACGGGAATGATAATAACAGGCTTTGAGGACGCTCTGGCGGGCTCTTTGGTTCTCTCGTCGTTTATCCCCATGCTTATGGATACGGGCGGTAACTCAGGCTCTCAGGCAAGCGTAACGGTAATACGAGCGCTCTCGCTGGGAGAGATTGCCTTTAAAGATATTTTCAAGGTAATATTCAAGGAATGCCGAGTATCGCTTTTGTGCGGCGTAACGCTCGCGGCGGCGAATTTTGCTAAGATTATGCTGTTCGACCGACTTGTGCTCGGCAATATGAGTATCACTGTTCCGGTAGCGCTTGTTGTGTGTCTTACGATGATAGCGACTATCTTTATTGCGAAATTTGTCGGCTGTACCCTGCCGATGATAGCCAACAAGCTAGGTTTCGACCCCGCTGTAATGGCTTCGCCGTTCATCACTACCATAGTGGACGCGATTTCGCTTTTTATCTATTTCCGTATAGCGACTTCGATTCTGAATATATAATTCAATAATTATGGGGCCGGCTCATTTGCTTTTGAGCCGGCCCCATATTAGTTTTACCTATTACTTATTCATTTCTTCTTTACATCGTCGCCGTAAATCGTAGTCCAGTCGTTTTTCATAGAAACGGCGGTATAGCCGTTTTCCTTACAAGACTCTGCCATTTTGTCTGCCTTTTCCTTGTTGCCGTTCTCACGCTTTGTGTCGTCACAACAGAGCATAAACGCGCCTGTCTTGTACTTGTTATTGTTAACAGTGTAATTCGCCATAGCGAAGTCGCCAGAGCTGTTGCCGAACGCGAGCACAGGCTGCTGTCCGATTTCCTGAGCTATAACTGTAACCTTGTTTGTTTTTAAGTTCTTTACAACAAACTCACCGCCTGTTACAACTTCATCGCCTTTTTCGAACGTGTAATCAAGTCCGTCCTCTTTGCCCTGATTGGTGGCTTTAAGAGTTTCGTCAGAGCCTATCATCTGGCTTAAAGGAATATCTACAATTCCCTCGGCAAGTCCTCGTGTAATTAAACGGTCTGTGCCGCTTACGATATATACTCTGAAACCGTTTTTGTTCAAATAATCAACGACCTGAAGCATAGGCTTGTAGAACGCCTTGCCGTTAGTAAGATTTGTGTAGCTCGGCATAGGCTCATCGCGGTATTTCTTAACGTAGGCATCGAACTCGTCGATAGTCATTCCCTTGAACGCTGTAGCAACGGCTTTTCCGTGCTTCAGGCTGAGATCCTCGGGATACTCGCCGGATTCAAAATACTTCTTGATTTCCTTAGCCGTAGCTTTTTCCTCGTCGCTCGCCTTATCCTTGTAGCTTTCGTCCTCCATTACGCGGTGGTAAAGAAGCTTGTGGTCGAAATATCCCGGGTCTGTTTCGCAACAGAGAGTACCGTCCATATCGAATACGGCGATTCTGTCCTCTGCGGGGATATAATCTTTACCGCCCTTGTCTGTTACAGCCTTGATATACTTGGTAAGCTGCTTTTTAAGCGGAGCGTCCGCTTTCCAGTACGAAAGAGCGTCCGCTTCTTTTTTGCTCGTAATAGTCTGCGTCGCGGATTTTGTTGTCGCCTGCTGAGCTTTTGAGTTGTCAGCGCCGCAGCTCGAAGCGGAAATCATCATCAAGCCCGCAAGACATAGCGCGGATAATTTTTTTAACATAGTTTTTTTCATAAAAATCCTCCTTGTTTTGTGTTTGAATTTGAATATTAATAATATACTAAAAGGCAAATTATTTCTTGCCTTTTATAAGCTTTACCGTCATATACGCCGCCGCGGAAACTCCCGCGATAAGAGCGGCGCTTTTCGCTATTGTCTTTCTGACAAACGGCACGTTGTAGTCCAATGTAGCGTAGGACGGGTTTATCATATGTCTTAACAGCGGAGCGAGCAAAATCCTCCTGCCGCTTAAAACGTCGTATTTAATATTCGGTTGTTTGGATATTACCATAGTCGCGCGCTTTTGCTCGGTATATTCCTCCCAGCGTAAATCCTCCACGGATGGATCTCCTGTCCGCGCGAAATTCGTCCACATCTGAATCACCGTATCAGACAGCTTTTCGTCCGCGGATTCTCCTGTATAAATCGTTTCCTCCAAATTGCCGAAAACGTAGGAGAGCTCCACCGCGTGGCACGCTTTGCGCTTGGGCAAAGACGAGGGAACTGTCCAGAAATACATATAGGCTTTTCCGCCGTTTCTATGGTGCAAAACCGCTTGTTCAACAGCGGGCAGGCGGAACATCATCTCGTCGTAAAAACGCGCGATACGCCACATACTGTGGCCTTTCATACCGTCGAGAAATCTCTTAACGCGCTTTTTGTCCTCCGACGTGAGTCTTCTCATATCGTTCTCGAACTTTACGGGGATTGAGAAGCGAAACGGAATCACTCCGCCGATTTCGCCGATCCAGTAGTTCATTTCCTCGGAATTCGTACCGATAAGAATATCTACGTCGGCAGTTTCCCCCTTTTCGTACGGGATATACGGGTCATAAGGAATTATCCTGCCGTCGCGCTGAGGAAAGTTATTGTACTCGTTGAGCTTTTCATTGAGCTTCATAAGCTCGCTTTCGCTGAGCTTTATAAGCTCCTCCATAGACTGCGTGCCGCTTTCCTCCATAAGCCTACGTGAAAACTCGTAGCACTCGCCCTTGGAAAAGCTCAGAGCTACCGAACCGCTCTCGGCTATTACACGGCGGAACAAGCCCTTAGCCTGAGGTATAATCGGCAAAAGCGAAACGCTTCCGCCGCCCGCCGATTCACCAAAAATTGTGACGTTGTCGGGATTTCCCCCGAACGCTTTAATATTCTTTTTTATCCAGCGCAGAGCTTCAATCTGGTCGAGCAAGCCGAGGTTTGGAGCGTCGGGATAATCTTCCCCACCCTCAAAATACGACAAATCGACAAACCCCGTAAGACCTACGCGATAGCCTACCGTCACAAGAATAATATCGGGCTGCTTGCTGACAAAGTTTTTTCCGTCATACATCGGGTCGGCTGTGCCTCCCCAGCCGTATGAACCGCCGTGGAAGAAAACCATTACAGGCTTGTCAAAAGTCTTGTCGGAAAGATTCTTCCACACATTAAGATACAAACAGTCCTCGCCCTGCGGGTAGTACGAAGCCTGCTCCGTCATCCACTGAGTCTGAATCGGCGTTTTGCCGTTATAATAAGCTTCTTTTACCGTATTGCCGCTGTCGACAGGCTCGGGAGCTTTCCACCTCAACGCGCCAACAGGCGGTTTGGCGTATGGAATTCCACGAAAAACGCAGACCTCCCCCGCTCTCGCTCCCACGAAAACACCGTTTTCACATTCAGCGGATAGCTCACTCTCGTAATCGCCGTTTATAATCTGATTTTGTCCGTAGCTTTCACGTACTCTTTGAATAGTATCGTTCATCATTTCTTTCGCTTAAATACTCCCTTTACGGTTTCAATTATGCTTTTACGGTTGCTGTAGTTCTTTCTTATTTCACCGACGGTTATATCAGCCTGGGAATTCTCCGAAACGAGCCCGTGGGCTACGTTTATGAAAACATCCTTGAAGTTCTCCATACTATTGTCGTCGTAAAGGCTCGCGGTATAGTCAATCATCAGCACCAGACCGTCCTCGCCGTCGAGAATTTCCATATCGAGAATTGTCTGCGACGCCGCCTGGTTCTGGCGGATATCTATGGTTTCAATGTCAAGACCGTCCAAATCGCCCATATCGCGTATATCCTGCTGGTAAAGCAGGTAGGCCGCCTCGTTGCTGCCCGCCTGGTTGTTGATATCTACATACGGATAACAGCTGTGCTCTATTCCCTTTCGAACCTGCTCCTGTACGTCAGCGAAAAGCTCTCTGAGCGTTAAATCGTCCTTTAACCTCACACCTACGGGAAGCTCTCTGAAAAGAAGTCCGACGGAATTCATAGCCGTTAAATCCTCACGGCCGTTATAAATCCAGCAGAGCTTTATATCGTTTTTCTTGTTATATATTGAAATCGCCAAAGCGGCAACGGTTATAAAGAACTCGTTGCGGCTGACGCGGTACTGACGCTCCATAGATTTCATCTGAGCCTGCTCAATACCTATGGGAGCGAACAGCTCGCCCATTTCGTTCTCACGGGAATCGTGGTCGGTTTTCGGATAGCACGACCACTCGACATCCGCGAAACGTTGTTCAAAATACGCTCGGCTCTCGTCGTAAAACAGAGTTTTAGCCTCGTCCTCACGGTTTTTAAGGAACAGATAATATAAATCGGGTTCAAGCTGCATACCCATATACGCCTTACCAACGTTCTGCATGAACACCTTAAGCGATGTGCCGTCGAACACCGTATGGTGAACGTCGAAGAATACATAGCCGTACTTCTCGGTTTCGAACACACGGCAGCGGTGCAGACAACCGCCGATTATCTTGAACGGCTGAACGAGGTTGTCTTTAATATTATTAAACTCAAACTCGCTCATTTTCTCGACGTGAATATCCTGCAACACCTCGGGCGTGTAGCGCTGAACAATATCTCCGTCGCCGTTAAAATGGAAGGTTGTAAGCAGAGCCGAGTGGTTTCTCAACGCGGTGTGCATAGCCTGAGCCATTTTCTCTAAATCGAACATTTCCTTGTCGAGCTTCATCATCGAGAAAAGGTTGTACATTGTCGATTTCGGTGTGTAGAGCTGATAATCTACCATATAAAGCTGCTCCACCGTAAGCGGGTGCTCGCGCTTCATAGCGCGGGCGTTCTTGATTTCGGGAGCCTCGCCGTCGCTGTTTTTATGATTCTCCTCGTACAGCTCGGCGATTTTCTTAGGCGTTCTTCCTCTGAAAATCTCGCTCGCGTTTAAAGACGGCAGCTCGCTTTCCGTAATAACTCTTATTGAGCTCAGCGAGTCGCCTCCGAGCTCGTAGAAATCGTCGTTAATACCGATTTGCTCGAGCTTCAGCACCTTAGCCATAGCGTCGCACAGCTTCTTCTGGGTTTCATTCTCGGGAGGCGCATAGTCGGTGGTGAAATCGGACGCGTCGGGCTTCGGAAGCGCCTTCCTGTCCATTTTACCGTTAGCCTTTAACGGGATTTCATCAATCTTGATATAGTAAGAGGGTATCATATAATACGGCAGGCGCTTGCTGAGCTGCGTGCGCATTTCATCAGCGTCAACCTCTATATCCTCGGTGTAGTAAGCGCAAAGATAGCTTTTTGAGCTATCCTCAAAGCCTCTCGCCGCCGCCCATTCTATGCCGAGCACCTGTTTTATCGAGGCTTCTATCTCGGCGGGCTCAATACGGTTGCCGTTTATTTTAATCATATCGTTGGAGCGTCCGAGCAGAACATAGTCGCCGTTTTCGTTAAGACGCGCCAAGTCGCCCGTGTGGTAAACGCCGTCTACAAAGGCGTTTTTTGTTTCCTCGGGGAGGTTGATGTAACCGCGCACAAACGGGTTGTCGAAGCACAGCTCGCCCGTTTCGCCTTCCTCTACCTCGTTTCCTTCCTCGTCGATAAGGTAGATTTTTGTGTCGTTGGCGGGTCTGCCTATGGGACAGGTATCGTAGGGCTTGTCAATCCTGAAAATACCGACCGCGAATCCGCTTTCGGACGCGGCGTAAACATTTATAAGGTCAAGATTTTTATTAAAAATATTATTCGCGGGCTCGCTTCCGACAATCAGCAGGCGCAGGAAGGGACCCGTCTGGTTTCCGAGCATACGCACATATGACGGGGTTAAGAACGTCGCGGTTATTCGCTTTTCAAGGAAGAACTTCTTAAGCTTCATCGGGTTCTTGATTGTAGAATAGCCCACTACAAACATCTTTGCCCCGCGCTCACTAAGAAGCCCCAGCGTTACCATTACGGACGCGACGAAATTGAGGGGAGCTAAAAGCGCCACTCTGTCCTTGCTTTCAAGCGGGAATTCGCCGTCGATTTTTATTGACTCAATAGCATGGGAAAGATTTCCGTACTCGTGCAAAACGCCCTTGGGATTTCCCGTTGTACCCGAGGTATATATAGCGTAAGCCGCGTCGTGGTCATCGGAAATCTCAAAACCGCTTTTAGGCTCACACGCCATAACCTCCTCCCAGTTTACGGCGCTGAGCTCCTCCTTACAACCGCAATCTCTGCGTATAAAGTCGATACGCTCGGGAGCGTAGGTATCCTCAACGAGCGCCCACGCCGCTCCCGCCTTCCAAACGCCTATCATAGCGATAATCGGCATAATACCGCGCGGAAGGTTTATGAGCACAAAATCCTCTTTACCTACTCCCTTTTGAGAAAGATAGGCGTACACTCTGCCGCTCATATCGTCAAGCTTCGAGTAGGTTATACCCTTGGAATGAGCCTCGTCGAAAAGTATAGACGCGTTCGGGCTTTCCTGTGTGTAGCTTTCAAGCATTCGCAGGATATTCATTGTTATTCTCCCTTATCATACGTAAGAATTTCGTCGAATCCGGTAACCTCAAACACGTCGTTTATCGCATCGTTAACATCCGTAAGCTTCATTCCGTCTTTAGCGCTCATCTTCTTATGGAGCGAAAGCAAAACTCTGAGTCCCGCGGATGATACGTAGTTTACGTTCTTGAAATCGAGCACCAGTTCTTCAACGCCTTCGAGGTTCTCGTTTATAAATTTGTCAACCTCGGGAGCTGTAACGGTATCAATTCTTCCGTTAATTGAAACTGTAAGCTTGTTGCCGTCTTTTTTCTTTTTGATGTTCATAAAAAACTCTCCTTCTTATATACTTTAAATTGTAATACATATATTATTAAGCTCCATTGTGCTTAAATAGTTTATATCCTTAGCCATACCGCATACCATACGTATACCGATATTTTTAGCGGGGTTGTCCGTATTGTGAAGCTTTATCCACTCGGTCGGGTCAAAGCGCTTGCAGTCGTCGCGGATACGAAGCTTCCAGCCGTCATCGAGCTTAATCGCTCTTACGTCTATACTGTGCTTTTTACCGTCCGAGAACCCGTATTGTACAATGTTGTTGCCGAGCTCCTCGACAAACAGCGACAGCATCATACTCTCCTTGGCGCTCGCGCCCTTTTCCCCGCAGAACCGCTCAACCGCGGAGGAAGCGGGAATTACGTCCTCAGACTTCGAGATTGAGAAATCGAGAATATTCTCGGGCTTTACACCGAACGGCTCCTTCAAAAACAGGTAGTCGCTAAGCTTTATAGCAACGCCGCGTTTTCTTACGGCGGCGCATACGATAATCGTCAGAAGCGTCAGCGACTCACCGATTAAGAAGCACAACCATACGGCGTCAGCCTGCAATACGCCCGCCAATAAAAGCGCGGGAACTGTCATATATACAAATCCCTGCAAAAAGCAGAAAATATTTGTCATCACCATTCGTCTCATACCCTGGGTATAGTTGACAAAACCGATGTTTATTCCGTACAGCACAATACTCAGCGCGTAAAAACGCAGACCTCTCGACGCGAGCTCAACCATTTTAGCGCCCTCGGACGAAGCGAAAACGCCCGCTATCAGGTCAGCGCACAAAAACAGCGCGAGCGCAAGCCCCGCTCCTATTACGACAGCCGTTTTCAACGAGGTTTTCACGAGATAGTAAGCCGCCGTTCTGTCCTGCTCGCCTAGCACCATTCCCGCTATCATCGCGGTTGTAAGCCCCACGCCAATCATAATCGACGAAGTTAAATTAAACACGGTGTTCAGTATTCCAAAAGCCGCTACAGCCGTACTGGAAAGCGCCGTTGCCACGAGTATCGAGTTTAAAACCGCGTTTCTCATCATAGCCGATACAGAGCCCATAGCCGACGACGAGCCTGTCGAGAGTATATCCGCCAAATCTTTTCGGTTCATACCCTTGAACGAGAATTTAAAGATTATATCTTTTTTTGTGAAATGCAAAAGCATAATCACAAGCGCCGCGAAATAGCTTATAGAGGTCGCAAGTCCCATTCCGAGCATTCCGCCGTGAATAACGAGCGCGTTTAAGAAGTCGCCCGCTATATCGAGCGCGGTCATAACTACCACCGCGACGATAACTCGGTTAGGGTCGCCGTCGAGCCTCATCAGCGAATTGAACTCAAACAGCAAAAGCAGCGACGGGAACGCGAAAATAAGTCCCAGAAGATAATCCGACACAAGCGGCAGAAGCTTCGCCGAATTGCCCCTCGCGCCTAAAAATACGCAGATACTGTCCCTGAAGATTCCAAACGAGAGCATCATCAAAACGGATATTATTACCGTCACAACCATACACATCGAAAAGGCTCGTCTCGCTTTTTCGGCTTTACCCGCTCCGAGATGCTGAGCGCAGACCACCTGAGCTCCTGTCGCCAGAATACCGCTGAACGCGGTCGCGAGGTTTATTACAGGCGTGATAAGCCCGTAAGCAGCCATACTGTCCTCACCGAGAAATCTGCCGATTATAATACCGTCAACCACAACGCCTATCATTGTGGCGATAGCCGCGGCAATTATACTGATTACAGAGTTTTTGAATAATCTGCTGATAATTTTCCCGTCGTTTTTCATAATTACATTCCTTTAAATGTTCTTTTTGATTGTTAAAATATTTTTCCCGTTCTCGTATTTATAGTCAACCATATTCATAGTCTTTTTAACAAGGAAGATGCCGAGTCCTCCCACCTCTCTCTCGGAAGCGGATAAGGTTACATCAGGCTCAGGATTTTCGAGAGGATTGAACGGCTTTCCGTTGTCTATGAAGGTTATAATAACGGACAATGGATTGTTTTCCACATTGAATCTCACGGTAGCCTTGCCCACATCGGGCGAATAAGAGTATTTAGCTATATTTCCGAACAGCTCGTCTATGGCTACGGAAATCTGCATGACAGCTTTCATCGGACAGTCAAGCTTCTCAAGCTCCGCGTTAATAAAGTCCGTCACGACCTCGATATTTTCAACGACCGCGTCAACGGTCAGCTCTTTTTTCTTTCCTAAATAATTAATACACAACATAGTTAAATCATCAAATTGTGGCTGTTCCCTGGTAAAGGCTTTAACGTTCGCCGATACTGCCGATAAAAGCTCCTTTGGAGAAGCGTCCTTATTTTTATTCAACACTGAAAGAAACCTGTCGTACCCGTACTGGTCTTCGTTCTCGTTTTCCGCCTCGACAACACCGTCGGTATACACAAACAGCTTCGAGCCCGCCTCGAGCTTTATTTCGGTTTCCTTGTATTTAATTCCGTCCATACCGCCTATTACAAAGCTGTGCCTCGTCTTAAGCAGTTCAAAATTACCGTCGGGAGATTTAAAGACAGGATACTCGTGTCCCGCGTTAGCGGTAACAAGAGTTCCGTCGTCGAGGTTTAGAACGCCAAGCCATACCGTAACGAACATTTCCTCGTCGTTGTTCTCGCAGATTTGCCTGTTTACGGTTTCAAGCGCCTCGCCCGGGCTTTTACCCGTCATAACGGTATTTTTTATAAGAATTTTCGAAGCCATCATAAACAGCGCCGCGGGAATTCCCTTTCCCGATACGTCGGCGATTACGAGCGCCAGGTGATTGTCGTCCACCATAAAGAAATCGTAGAAATCTCCGCCTACCTCTTTAGCGGGAGTCATAGAGGCAAAAAGGTCAAACTCACCATTCTCGGGCATAAACGGAAAGGTATTCGGAAGCATATTCGCCTGTATCTTTGTAGCGACTCCAAGCTCCATTTCAGTAGAAGCGAGCGTCTTTTCCCTGTCGGCTACCAGTACGCCGTAAATCAGCACTATCGAAATGGTCATAGCCGCGTACTGAGTGGAAAAGCCGAACTGTCCGGAGGTAAGAATCTGGTTAACCAAAGGAATCGCGACGAACGAAACAGCTACAAGTCGGTCTTTCATAGAAGCTTTGGAGAATATGATCGAAATAATTACAACGGAAAGCGCGATACTCAGATAAACCTGGCTTACGTCGTACTGAGGCGCTCTGCTGTAAACGCCGTTTTCGTCCACCTGAAAATACAGAGGATATACGAAATTCACAAGACACAGAATAAGCGACGGATAGAGCATAGCCGTAACAAAGGTATCAGCCGCCTTCATCGGTCTGTCGTTAAGCCTTAGCGCTCTGCGGATATACTCCCAGAAAAGATATATGAGAATTGAGCCCACCATATAAAACAGAACGTTCGCGGTTAGGTTTATCATACGAAACTGAGGTATTCCCTGCACAAGCCAACAAACCATATCCGCGAAAAGCGCGAAAGCGTTGGTGGTAAGCAGGGTTACGAACGCGTGTGTGTCGGAGCTGCGGGCTTTGCCGTTCAATGTAGCGCTGAAACACAGCATTGTACAGATAAACATACAAAACAGATCCGCGCCCATAGAGAACATCCACTCGGGCTTAATACCCTCGAGTCCTCTTAACTCGAACGCCGTTAAGGACGCTAAGGTAAGAAAACAGGAAAAGCCGAAGCAGGCGGGAACAATCCAGGTCTGTTGTCCCAGCCAGTCTTTTTGATAATTAATTCTCGTTACAAGTCCGTTCATTCTCTGTTCTCCGTCTTTTTAAGCGCGTTTAAGGTTTGTTTAAAATATTTTATAAAAACAACATATTGAAAAATGCTGATACCAAGGCTCAACGCCCCGATAATAATAGATGCATTTTTTATATTCGACGACAACTCGAATATTCTTATTATGAGCGAGAAAATCAAAGTAATAATATAGGTCACGACAAGAATATCGAGCACCTTATCCCCGCGTTCAGCCAAAGCCGTTTCCTCGGTTTTTTCAAGCAGTTTAACAGCGCCCGAAATAGCGAATATCATAACGAACATCTCAAAAACCGTTCCCGCCGAATTTAGTATAGTGGAAATAAAACCGTTGGGAATCTTAAAAAACGTACCGATAAGCGTCAGAGCGCCCATTATAAGCGTGCATATCATCGACTTTCTAAACTCCGCCTCGTCCTTGGAAGCCTGGATATACCCGATAAACGATATAACAGCCGTAAGCGCTACGGATATCATCGAAATAAGTCCGAGCCCTATTCCCGCTTTTCCGAGAGGCGTGGCGACTATCGAGTACACGTCCTTTGACAGCCATAAGCATAAGCTTAGAAGAAGCGCCGTTCCGCTCGTAAGAAGCGCCGTAATTATCGCGAAAAACTGGGCGAGTATTATCTTTTTTATTCCTTTTATGGCATTTACGCAATTCATATTTCTACTCCGGAATAATAATATAATTAATCAGGATAATTATATCACATAAAACCACTAAAGACAATTATTTTTATATAAATTTACATCTAAATATTCGGAAACCGCGTAAGAATAATTCAGCAAACGCGTTTCGGATAATCATCTGATTTGTATGGATTTGTTAAACAAAACAAGTTTTATATAATAGAAAAATCAGCTCAAAACCCTTATCGGTTCTGAGCTGACGCTTTATTATTCAGTTTAATCTCTATCGTCGCCAAAGAAGAACACCGCTACCGTTCCAGGGCCTGTGTGAGAGGCGATAATTGTACCGATGTTGTAAATCTGTACCCCGCCGTTAATATTCGGGAAATGCTCCTCGATAGCCTTTTTCGTCGCCATAGCGTCGTCGATTGTATTAGCGTTGGAAATAAAGACCTTACCCTTGTAGTCATTTCCTCCCTCTGCGTGGGTTTCCATTGTGTTAATAATATGCGCTATAGCGTTGCGCTTACCGCGCACCTTATCATAGGCGATAATCTTTCCGTCTGCGTCGAGCTTCATAATCGGACAAATATTGAGCACCGTCGCGACTGTAGCCGCCGCTCCCGAAATTCTTCCGCTTCGACGGAAGTATTTTAAGTCAGTCGAGAAGAAATGGTGGTGAACCTTGTGTCTGTATTCATCAACCCACTTTGAAACCTCGTCGATAGACTTTCCCTCGTCGCGTAAGTCAGCCGCAGCGTCCACAAGCAGTCCGTAACCCGAGGAGCTGCATAAAGAGTCGATAACAACAAGCTTACGCTCGGGGAACTTTTCTCTGACCTTCTCCGCCGCAGCGACAGCTCCCTGCATAGACTTAGTCATACCCGAACCGAATACAATGTGGAGAACATCGCCTTTTTCGAGAAGCTCGGTAAAGAAGTCGACATACTGGAACTCGTTAATCTGCGAGGTGGAAGGTATTTCCGTTTTCAGAAGCTCATAAAACTTCGGCAACGCCTCGGGATCTCGATCCATATCGTCGGGATACTCCTTACCGCCCGCGGTATAGGAATAAAAAAGCACGGGAATATCGCGCGCGTTTACAATCGAAAACGGCATATCAACGGTAGATTCACAGGATAGAATAAAGCTGTTCATAATTATTTACCTCAAAATATATATGTGATTATATATTACACTAAAAATAACGATTTGTAAATAAGAAAAAGGAGTAAACATAAATTGTTTACCCCGTTTCAATATTATTTACCCGTAAGCCTTGATTTGAATTTCACGGAATCCAGACTCAGGCCGAGGATTATATACACTATCGCTCCGACAATCGACTGAAAAAAATTCGGAAGAAGCTCCGCTGTTGCCGCGCCGATATCGTACATCAGAGTATTCGCCGCGAAATAACCGCCCAGCGTTACAATCGTCGAGGGAATAAGCATTAAAAGATAGGACGGATTTACTATTCTGCCGAGTTTAGGGCTGTCCTTCATTACAAGACCGACAATAAAAAACGGAAGAACGTTAAACATTTTTATTACAGCGGTAGGGATTGCCCACTGGGGATATCCCGCGAGCAAATCAGCCAGCGCTCCGCCGATACCCGCAGCCAGAAAACCGAACGGGGCGGGAAGAATACTCGCCGAAAGATATATCATCGAGTCGCCGAGATGAGCGTAACCCAGAGGAGCGGGTATTTTCAGATAAGCGGTCGTTACTATTATCAGCGCCGCGAACATCGCCGTCAACACCGCAAGCCGCGTCTTTTTTTGTTTTTTCATAAAATCACCAAATAAACCTGTTTTATAGTGATTTATTATACTACTGTCCGCGAATTTTGTCAACAAATGCTTCCCGAAATACTGATTAATTATTCGTCGTTTTAAAACTTACGCTCTGGAGCAAAATACCTCCGATAATAAGCGCGACGGCTATAACGGCGTTAACGCTCAGCTTTTCGCCCAGGACAAGCGCCGACAGGATAATCGACAGAAACGGCACAAGATATGCTAAATTAGCTATTTTTGCCGAGTCGTCCGCGCCCTTGAGCGCTATTGCCCACAAAAGATACGCTATGGCGTTTACGACTATTCCGAGCCACGCTAAACCGAGCCATTGAAGCCCGAGTATCGGCTGTTGTTTTTCGAAAAACAAGGAAGCGATAAGCGACAAAACCGCCGTAGTAAGCCAAATAATCATCATCGTGACATTCTGGTTAAGGCTATGCCTTTTGTTTAAAACAGAGAACAAGCCATAACAAACCGCCGCTAGCACACAGGCGCATATTCCGAGGATTCGGACATTCATATTAGCCTGACTCTCCCCCAGCGACAAAACCACTATTCCCGAAAACGACATAAGCATAGCGAATATCTTTCTCGCTGTCAGCTTTTCCCTGAGAATTACGCAGGCGAAAAGGACTATCATCATCGGCCAAAGGTAATTCAGTATACACGCCTCCTGCGAACCGAGCGCGCTTATACCGTAATAGTACAGCGCCGAATACATAAAAAGCCCGAGAAAACCGAGCCCCGCCATTTTCAGATAATCCTTAATTCTATATTTTTTCAGCTCCTTAATTGAGCCGTTTATTATATTTACAATCAACAGAAATAAAAACGCGAAAAGCGCACTCGCCGCCAGCGCCTGAAAGCTCGGGATATCGTTCAGCACGAGCTTCGCCACGGTGGCGAGAGTTGACCAGATAAGCACGGTTATTCCCGCGTAGACATAGTTTTTTCTCATATTTCCTTACTCATAATCCGAGAGCTTGAACTTTTTACGGTCATATACCTTTTTGCTCTTTACGACCTTTGTGGTCGGATTAACACCGTTCCAGCCCCGACGGTTTTTAAGGTGAAATTTCCGCTGTTCTTTTTTGCTCTGCTTTTTTAGCGAAACATATTTCATAAGCACCGCCTTCTTTCGTATTATTTTTTCTTTCTTTTCTTTGGAGCGGGTAGCTCATCAACCATAGCGTTGAACAGCTCAACCAGAAAATCCCTGTCCTCTATTTCCTCCACAAGAAGCATCTCCTTGGCGCCCTCGTACGGCAGCTCAAACGCGGCGTCGGGCATAAGCCTTTTTGCCGAAGCTGTCGGTTTAACAAGAAATCGGTCGTCGTAGATTCCGCCGATTACCTTGTCCTGATAATAGATTATGTACTCCCCCATCATAGCTCTGTATGACACATCGCCAAGAAGCGAAAGCTGCTCTTTCACAAACTCAAAATATTCCTTACTCGAAGCCATTTTGCGCCTCCTTAATACTCGTGTTTTATTGTATCTACCTTATATATTTCCTTGAATTTCTGCTCGTCTTTCGGGGTTTTTATAAGCATAACCTCGGTAAAACGTCCGTCGTCCTTGTTTTTGAAGCCCGCTACCTTCTCCCCCGTACAGATAGACGCGCGTACAACGGCGTACTGCTTTTCGGGATTGTAGGGCTCAACCTCAAAACGTGAGGAACGCGCGCTGAAAAAAACAGATAATTTATGTTTCATAATTAACTCCAATTGTTTTTATGAATTTATTATATATCTAAAAAAACAAGGTGTCAACAAGGAGTAAAATCCAAGCCGTACAGCGTTTGACGGAGCAATTTACGCGCTATATGTTTATATATCCGCGGCAAAAGAAAAGGAACTGTACAGAGCAGTTCCTTTTCTTATAGAAATTTATGAAAACAAAAACGTAGAAATCAATTTATGAATTCACTCAGAAATCGACGTCGTATTTTGCGAGCTTCATCTGTATAAGCGTAGCGTCGCGGACAGTAACGTTTCCGTCACGGTTAACGTCAGCGCAGCGTCTTTGGTACTCTGTCAAATCATACCCTTGAGCGCCGATTTTGTACTTCTGAATATACGTAGCGTCCATAATATCAACATTACCGTCACCTGTAGTGTCGCCGAGAAGCGGATCAAGAATATAGAAATCATATCCGTTATCCTCGGCAAACTGCTGAGCGTAACTGTCACGGTAGCCTTTAATTACAAGCCCGTCACATCCGTTGAACGCGGTTGAGTTAATTGATGTTACTGATTTTGGAATAGTAATTTCCTTTAGCTTTGTATTCGCGAACGCGAATTTTTCGATACTCTCAATCCTGTCGTTTAATGTTACATTCTCGAGAGAAGAACAGTTATAAAAACATTGGTCGGGAATACTTTTAACATAAGCGTTAAATACTACCGTTTTAAGCGCCGTGCAATTCTCGAAAGCTGAGGTTCCGATTGTACTGATACGTCCGGCGAAGCTTACGTCAGAGGACAGATTAATACAACCCTTAAAAGCGTAGAAACCGATTCTCTCAAGCAAAATAGCTTTTCCAAACGACAAGGTTTCAATATTCTCGTCGCCCTCAAAGGCGGAATCCGCTATATTTGTAACATAAACCTCGGAAAATTCTTTTGGAATTACCAGGTCGGCGTCCTCGGAGCTTCTGCCCTGTAAATCAGCAGTAGTTGAGGAGGACTGAGAGTAGTAGAAACCGTCCTGCTCAAAATAAGTAACAGCACTGCATGTATAAGAAAATATAGATAATAAAAGTAACACTAAGAGCGTTACTGATATTGAACGCTTTATATTTTTCATTATATCACCAATTCTTTTGTCAGGGTACAGAAATGATCTGTACCCTGACTTAATCACTTAATCAAATCCTTCGTCGTCAATCCAGTCATCAGTCGGGTGAGTAACAATCTCACTTGCAAACTGCTCATCCTTACTAATTGCTAATACATTCAAAAAACTGACTGATTTAATTTCGAACTCAGGAGATTCATAAATTCTTTTCATTTAGTATACCCTCCTTATTTTTTAGCCTCGTCATACATTGTGAAATAAGCGGGGTCAGATAATGTAACTTCACCGTTAACAATCATATAGGTATACGCCTTATAAACATAGTTCTTAAAGCCGGAAGTTTTTGCCGGTTTCTGAGTTTCGTTGTTCCAGCCTATGCTGTTGTCGTATGTCTCGGCAAATTCTATACGATTCTTATTATCAAGACTATCTTTTAAAATCTGGTGCTTAGTAAGCGTACCGCTCTTAACACTTCCGGATTTAATAAAGGTCTTAATCTCATCATCAGTCTTAACAGAAATATCCTTAGCTGAATAATGAGCCGGGTCTACATAAGGTGAACCATCCTGCTGAATTTCAAGCTTTTGTACTCTTTCAACAACGTAACCGAGATCTGTTACAGCTAAGCTTGTATCGTCATTCTTGAATATTTCCAAACCATTATATTCATAGCTCAATACAAAGTCGTTAAACAATACATCTCTAGCGTTAGCATTGACAGGAGCTGTATCCGTACCATTACCTGTATACTGATTTCGAGTAGTGCTTAGATAACTAATTGTAGTAAGGGGAGTATCGCCGTTTCCGTTGGTTAGAGGAGTAGCGCCTGTATCATAAACAGGAGTTATTTCATAGTTGTCATATGCAACGAAGTTAAAGCTGTAGTAGTAACATCTTGCGACTTCTTTCTCGGTATTTGATGTTGAAACTACGCTCCAATACTGGAAGTTCTTAATTGTACCACCGTCATTGAGCTGTCTCGGAGCTGTTATGTAATCCTCAACATCCTTCTTAACAACTGAACCGTAAGTAATATTATTCATAACATAGTTAACGGAAGTTGCCTTATCCATTATGCTGAGATTACCCGGAACACCGTCAGTGTGCGCGTAAGGAAGCTTAAATGTAGCCGTACGAACGTTATTATCAGTTTGAGTAGAAGTAATTGTAGCCTCGCAAGTCCAAATATTTCCGCTATTAGTAAACGGTTTGTTAGCCGACATATCACCCCACGAGAAGTTTTTACCAAAGTTAGACTCATGAGGAGCGAGTTTTGAATAGAACGCAGGTTTCAAGTATTTAGTCGTGCCGGATGTTTCAACATAGTCAGTATTTGAAGCCTGAGCAGATGTAAGCTTACCGATTCTGTAGTAAGTCTTATCGTTGCCAAATCTGTCTTTAAATGTGAATTTAAAGTTATAGTTAAATACCGCCTGAGTAAAGTAAGAATGATAAATAATATTCTTAACATTCTGAGTAGTACCCGAGAAGAGCGAAGCTACTGTAAACGATTTAAGTACAATAGTCTCAGTTTTTCCCTCTGTAGTTGTCGAAGCAGCGTGGAAGTAAGTAGACTCCTGACCGCTCGGGGTAGCGAGTAATGTAGTTCCGTAAGTATCGTCACCTGTAGCGGTTGCTTCGAGAGTAACTTCGATAGTGTAATCGCTGTTATCAGACTTAATAATCTTGTCGTCAAGAGTAATATCGGAAGTGGATAAGTCGTAAGTTCTTACAACCTCGTCATCTCCGTTCTTAACAACTACGCCGATCTTCGCTGTACCAGCGCCTTTATAAGTAGCGTTAGTATCAACTGAGTGCGAGAGGATAAGCTGTCCGGTTGTTACCTGCATAAACTTAGCTACGAAGGTGTACGAACCTGAACGCTCGGTGTGGCTCGCGTTATCAGAAGTAATCTTAGTACCGTCTTCCATATACCAGCCGACGAACTTGTAATTACCGTTAGTTGTCTTAGCCTCGAAGTCGAATGTCTTATCGGGGTCGATTGTTGTAGCGTAAGTCATCGCGCCCTCAACACCGTCGTTAGTAAAGTAAGCCGAAAGTCCGGTTACCTGAGGAGTTGTTGTATCAAGATCGGTATAATTAGCGCCGTTATCGTTGGAATACTGAATCTTAATCTTACCGGTAATATTCTCACCGTTCTTAGAGTAGAGCCAACGACCGTCGTTACGTGTAGCACCGCCTGTACCTGTATAATACATTTCCTGTCCCTGCTGCGCGTCAGCCGCTTCGTAGGAAATCATTACAGGCTTGCCTCTGTAAGCCTCGAGAGCTGTGTAGAGAGCCTTCCAATCAGTGATTTTGTAAGGCTTAGCTGTTGTGTTTACAGCAGAAGGATAAGTAGTAGTGTTAAAGCTTGTAGCATCGTCGTCGTTAAGAACGAGTACTTCAGGCGGGATAGAGTTTTTACCGCCGCCGGAAATTCTCTTATATGTTTGTCCTGAAGTATTTCCGTATACTACCCATTCAGTAGCGTAATAGCCCGCGATGTTTTCAACACCTGATGTATTATCAATAACACCACCTGTAGAAACAACATATACAGGAGTTGTCTGTTCGGGATCGGCAGCAGCACCTGAGAGCGGAGTACCAAACAGGTCAACATTACGTCCGTGGAAGTTTGTAAGAGGTTCAAATCCGTTTCCTCCTGTACCATATTTAGTTTTAAGATCGGAGGCTGTTGTATCTGTAGTTATAATGTCTGTTAAGTTATGTTTCTTAGTTCTGTATTTAAAGTCGAATACGATATTATCTACGGGTTTCTTTTCGTTAAAGATCTTATAGAAATCACCGTAGTCGTAGGTCTGTACATGGTCAGCTGACGAGCTGTTATCGCCGTAACCCATAACCTGCTTATGAACAGAATCCCAGTAACCGTTACTCATTGTGATACCGGATACATTAGTATTGTTTACGGTCGAAGCGGTTTCACCATACGGATCCCACGCGGTAGATTTCTGAGGAATCTGCATCTGATACTGACCCTTGTAGTAAACCATCGGCTGTCCGGGATAAGCACCGAACGCGTTGTTCTGACCACCGAGTTTTCCGTAGAACGGATAGGTGTAGAGAGTATCTCCCCAACCGGGTTTACCCGCGCCGACAGCCTTAAGCTCGTCGGTAAATCCTGTTACACGGTAGGTAACTATAGGATTAGCCTCAGTATCCTTGAGGTAGTAGATAGGAGTAATCTCAATCTTCGAAAGATCCTCGTTCTCGGGAACCTTATAGGTTAAGGTGTATAAGCCGTCAGCGTTCCATTCGAGAAGCTTGGAAACCTCGCCGTTTACACAGAAACCGCGGACATAGTATTTAGCCTTTAGATCAGCGGCGTTGGATAATGTACCGCTGTCTGTAGCGCCAATCTGAGTTTTAATTACGATTGTATCGCCCTTAGCGGCTTTATATGTCTCGTAAGTCTGATTTGTAATAGAACCATTATGTTTTGTGCCGACAGTATTTGTGCCGCCAGCAGAGTAAATCTTGGTATCGGCAATATTAGCGTAAGTTACACCGGAGGTTTCGCTTCGAATAGCGCCGTCCTTAGCGTAAATCTTTACGTTCTCGTCATCGCCGGATGGCAACTCTTTAGTCCACATGACAACATCGTGGTTATCAGAACCAGTCAAAGCTAATGTACCGCTACCGCTGGTATAGGTATTGCCCGCATAGAACACCATTACATAATAAGTCTCACTGGAATTAATCTCGGGTTTAGCAAATCGGTTGTTATCTGTAGTATGACTTCCTGCGTTATGGCTGTTCCAGTTGCTTACAGATTCGTTAAATCCATTCACGTAACCGTAGTAACGGTCGGAAGCGTTATACCAATATTCAGTGGTCGTAGTCTGAATACCCGCATCACTGGGTTGATCACTCCAAGCAGTAACTTCATATTTTCTTACGCCGTCAATATCTTGATATCCACCATTAAGATAATAAGCGCTGGTACTGCTTGTCATCGTTATATCAACAGTCTGAGCACCTGAACCACCGGATTCACTATCGCTAAAGATTACTTTTGTAGCTCCATCCGGAATCGCAATTTTAAAATCATGATCGGTACCGGAAATAAATGTCATCATAGTACCGGGATAGCTAGCTCCGACTTGTCCGGAGTCATTAAAGAAATACGCATAAGGTGCCTTGATGTTACTCCAGCCTGAACCCCAGTTACTGGGTCTGGTGAAGTAAGCATATCCAGTATTTCCTGTGCTGGATTTTTTATAAACATTCATTAACTGGTCTGCGCCGCTTCTACCGGAAACCTGATAATAGCTGTACGGAACGCCGTTAAGCATTACCTCAGTCATCTGCTTGTCGTGATAGCCTGAAAGAGCGTTACCGCTTGTATCATAGCCGTTATAATAGTAATTCGACTCTGCGCTATACGCGTCGAAAGTAGCGTTGATTGTTGCGGCGGAGCTCTCGGCTAATGTCATAGTATAAGTAGTATCAGCGCCTGAGAACAGTTTCGCGGTAGCGGAGGTCATAAGCTTAGAAACCTTATCTCTAAACGCGAATGCCGAAATACCGTCTACCGAACGCTGCGCCTGAGCATTGTTAGCATTAGTTGTTTTAGTCCATGCTTTAGTAGAAAGATCACATGTATAAACCGCGCCGTTAGCATATGTACATGTAAGAGATTTTAATACACCGTTTTTCGGAGATACTGTAATTGTGATTGACTCTCCCGGAGCGGCGGTCAATGTATTAACAGTAACCGTACCTCTAGCGCTCTTATTAGTAACAGCTTTAACGCTGAGCTTAGATGCAGCTGTCGCTGAAACAGCAAACGCCTTACTTACGGATGAAACCGTACCGGAGTAGCTGTTCGCGTGAGTTGTAGTTGAGAACGCGGGGCTGAGCGCTACGCTGTCAGACTGAGCAACTCCGGAGAGATATTTACCCGAAGCGGGAGTAACAGTATAGGAGAACTTTGTGCCTGAATATACGGGAACAGTAACGTTAGCGTTTTTGCCCGCTGTCGTATATTCTACGCCCATATAGGTAGATGTGATTGTATAATCAGAACTCTGAGTAAGAGTTACGTTGTATGTGGTACTTTGCTTTTGAAAATACGCGTAATAAGTTATATTAGAAACGTGACCCTGTTGATAGCCTGTATACGTAGCTGCATCGCTAAGTTTATTTCCGTCAGAGTCATACCAACCCTTAAAAGCATAACCGTTAGTCACACCAGAATATGAAAATTCAATTTTAGCTGCACCAACAGCATCTCCGTATGTCACTGAACCATTTGCAAAACCTGACGCCGCTCCAGCACTTGAAACTGAACCGTTATTCCAATAATGAGATTTTAAACTTAGAGTAGCATAACTAGTTGTAGTAGTCGAATAAGTACCTGAACCAGATGTATCTACCTTTGTAGATAAGGTAACATTGTTCTTTACGTACGCTTTTTCATCACCTTTATTAGCGTCCCAAGCGTTAGCAGTTAAAGTTGTTCCTGTTTTTGAACCGTAAGCAAAAACTGTGGCATTACCGTTGAAATCACCAGATGTAGTGTAGCGATCTGCTGTTGTTACTGCTCCAGAAGGAGTAGAACTTGCACCTTTTACACCAAAACCTGCACAACCTGTCCACTTGTTGTCATAATCAAGCCTATACAATAGCGTGTCAGTGCTTACACGAGTCATTTGGAAAACATTTGAGCCTCCAGAGTAACCCATCATGGCGTATACATTTTTAGTTCCACCTGCACTAATATTCGCTGTAGAATCATCGTAATAAATATAGTGATGGTTATTTCCACCCCAATCATACCAGTTAACAACAGCATTAGCTGTAATTAGCGAACCAACGCCTATTGACGTAATAAGCATTAATACACCCAAGAACACGGCTAATGTTCTTTTAGAAAGTCGTTTTACTTTCGTTTTCATAAATTATAACCTCCGTTAATGATTTACTTAGTAAATCAAATATAAAATAATAAACAGCAGGACACGGGTATTTTCCGAATCCATTCGCGTTCTGACCTTTGCGATTTTGCTTATTATTCCTGTGAAACAAACCGCGCGCTTTCCGCCTTTTCCCGTCTGACCTTCGGAATGAGTTAAGCCTATAAGCCGATTGATAATCGGCGGTTACCCGCTCAGACAAGGGTTTTCCCTTCTCCTTGTTATCAGCCGCCTTCCAGGCTCCGCTCTCGGCAAGAAACCAAGCGTTTCTTCACGTTTTCGTATCGACATAGTGAAATGCCGACTTTGAATACACTTATTGTTATAATAAGCGTACCTGCTTATTGAATATTTTACTATAATTTAAGTAGCTTTGTCAAGAGATTTCAAGGAAATATAACAAAAGAGGGGTTAAAAATGAAAGAAAAAAATTCGACAAAATTCACTATTGGAAAAATAGGCGTAGAATGGTTGTTTTTTAACAAAAATTCGCTGAAAAAAAGCTCGTTGGAAAACTATACCTATCTGTTTGAAAAGCATATTTTTAAATCGGATTTGGCAGATAATTCCATAAAAGAAATATCCGCTGAGGACATAGTCCACTATTCCGAAAGTCTGCTTTTTAAGGGGCTGAGTCCGAAAACCGTGAACTGTGTTCTGCTGATTTTGAACTCAATTTTCAAGTACGCGAAGGAGACGTTCGGCGTGACTCCGCCGCGAATCAATTACGTGAAAGACATAAAACGCGAAACGCGGGTGCTTTCCCCCGCAGAGCAGAGCAGGCTGGAGATATATATAAGGAAAGCGTTTTAGACGCAAAAATGCCCCGAGTATAACTCGGAGCAAATTCATATTATTAGAATTATAATACCTTTTTAAGAAAATCCTGTGTACGTTCGTTCTGAGGATTGCCGAAAAGCCGCTCGGGAGAGCCTTCCTCCATTATTCCGCCGTCCGCCATAAACAGCACTCGGTCGGAAACCTCGCGGGCAAAGCCCATTTCGTGGGTAACGACTACCATAGTCATTCCCTCCTCGGCGAGCTCCTTCATAACGTCGAGAACCTCGCCTACCATTTCGGGGTCAAGAGCCGAGGTCGGCTCGTCGAAAAGCATAATATCGGGGTTCATAGCGAGCGCTCTGGCGATCGCCACACGCTGCTGCTGTCCGCCCGAAAGCTCACCGGGGTACGCTTCAGCCTTGTCGGAAAGTCCTACGCGGCTCAAAAGCTGCACAGCCTTTTTTTCAGCCTCAGCCTTGGTCATTTTCTTCAGCTCTACGGGAGCCATCATAATATTCTTTTTGACCGTCATATTCGGAAAGAGATTGAACTGCTGGAATACCATTCCGATGTTCTCCCTCACCTTGTTTATGTCGACTTTTTTATCGGTTATATCGTAGTCGTCGATTACGATTTTGCCCGATGTCAGCTCCTCGAGCTTGTTCAGACAGCGCAGAAAGGTGGATTTTCCCGAACCCGAGGGGCCGATCACACATACAACCTCGCCCTCGTAAATCACCGCGTCAATGCCCTTGAGTACTTCGTTTTTATCGAAATATTTGTGCAGACCTGTTACTACGATTTTTTCTTTTCTATTATCACTTGCCACTTTTCTTCTCCTCGTATTTAAGTTTCTTTTCTATATAATTCGAAAGAACCATCAGTAAGGAAATGATTGCCAGATACATAAGCGCTACTATGGAGTAGGTTTCGAAATACACGAATGTTGAGCCTACATACTGCTGCGCCTTGTTAACAACCTCAGCCATACCGATTACGGTAAGAATCGAGGTATCCTTGATTGTGATGATAAACTGGTTTACCAGGGACGGTACGGAAAATTTGAGCGCCTGAGGAAGGACAACCTTACGCATTGTCTTTGACTTTGACAAGCCCAGCGAACGCGCCGCCTCGGTCTGGCCCTTGGGCACAGCCATAATACCGCCGCGGTAAATCTCCGCGAGATACGCTCCCGCGTTGAGCGAAAGGGTTATGATACCCGCCGTAACGGCGTCAAAACGGAAATCCTTTACCGCCATTTGAATCAACTGCGGAACACCCAGGAAAATTATAAGCGCCTGTACGAGCATCGGCGTACCGCGTATGATCCAGATATACACGCCCGCTATGGCTCGTAAAACAATATTCTTGGACATCTTCATCAGACATACGAAAAGTCCGATAACCATTCCAATCGCGATAGACGCGAGCGATACCAGAACCGTCAGCTTCAAGCCTTCCAGCAACAGCGGCAACGCGTCGTTTATTACTCTGCTAAAACCCATATACTACAACTGCCTTACATAAATTCAGCACGATAAGAGTCCTATCATGCTGAATTAAAATTTTTTATTTTAATTTTCAGTCTGTAAACCGTAATTAATAACCGTATTTTGAAAGAATCTTCTTGAGCTCGCCGCTCTTTTCGATGTTCTTTAAGCCCTTATCAAACTTCTCGAGAAGTTCAGCGTTCTGGCCCTTCTTAACAGCGAAGCCGTAACCCTTAACGTTGAAGGGCTTGTTGTTAAGCATAACAAGCTTAACCTCGCCTGTCTTAATTGAATAAGCGATAACCGAGAAATCCTCGAAGCAAGCTACGTCTACGCCTGTCTTTACAGCCTGATACATTGAAGGAGAATCCTTGTAGTAGTTGATTGTATAGCCGTATTTATCCTTAACAGACTCAGCGTAATCCTTACCGGCTGTACCGTTCTTAACAGCTACGGACTTGCCCTTGAGGTCGCTCATCTTTGTGCCCTTCTTGGCAACGATAACCTGACCGTCCTCGAAATAAGGAGCAGAGAAGTCGAAGGTCTTTTTACGCTCGTCATTAATAGTCATACCGGCTATCATACCGTCAGCCTGTCCTGCCTGTACAGCGCCCATTGAAGCGTCGAAGCCCTCGTTGTGCATTTCGTAATTAATGCCCTGGTCCTTGGCAACTGCCGCCATAATATCCATATCAACGCCTACATATTTCTTTGTTTTGGTGTCGAGATATTCGAACGGAGCGAAAGCGTTATCGGAATAGATAACATATTTCTTTGATTCTGTCTTTGTGTCGGCGGCCTTGCTGTCGCTGGAATTACCACAGCCCGCTAATACGCAAACTGAAACCGCCATTAAAACTGTCAGTGTTAATGCTATAATTTTTTTCATTATTTACCTCTCCTTTTTGAGCAAAATAACACCAGATTATTATATTATATTTGAAAAAATTTGTCAATAATTATCAATAGAAAAGAGGTGAATTATTTGGTCTTTACGGATTTTGTTTTAGTCCAGTTGGAATAAAGCGTCTTTTTGCCCGACTTTTTATACGCCCTGACCTTTACGTAGTAGGTCTTTTTGGACTTAAGCTTCTTTATTTTTAAGTAGTTCTTAGAATTTTTAACCCTGATTTTCTTAGCTGAGCTAAATGTCTTTTTCGCGCTGTACACGACCTCGCTGCCCGTGGCGGTCTTATCTCTCGTCCAGCTTACGACAAAGCCCTTCGTAAACTTCTTGACCTTTATTCCGCCGAAGGTCTTTTTCTTAATAATCTCGGGAGCTTTGAAAACTTTGCCGCAAAGCGCGCATTTTGTACCCGCTACGCTTCCGTCCTCAAAGCAGGTCGCCTTTTTTGTTTTTTCCGTACTGAGTAATCATATGACTTAATTTGTCGAGCTTGATGTCATCCTTATCAATTTTATAATCTCCGTTTTCATCTGCAAAATCAAGTCCGCAGGTTTCGCAGTGCCAGTGCTCTCGGCTTCCCGCTTTCTCGCAGGTAGGCTCTACGGCTTCAACGTGAGTCATTTTATGCCCCAAGGGCTCAGTGTACTCGGTGTATGTATCTCCGCACTCGCAAACATACACAATCTCACCCGAGGACGTACACGTCGGGGCTTTCTCGGACTGTATCGTATATGAATGAACGTGCTCCCCCTCTGTCGCCGCTGTACCAATCATAAAACACGATGTCAGGATAATTAGACTGAGCAAAAATGATAGTATAAGCTTTGTTTTCTTCATAATTTCCATAGCCTTTCTGCCCACAAGTATTATTCACAACCTTATCGTGGGCGGATAAGGCGTAAACGGGAATTCAGTTATAGTCCGACGGACAATAATTACTAACCTCTAAAAACATTACAAACACATTATATCAATAAAACCGCGGATAGTCTACAATAATCTAAAAAACATTTATAAAAATTTAATTATCTATTGAATTTTTATGTATATTTTTGTAAAATAATATTAATAATTCAAATCAAACCAGGGACGGTGTTTTTTATGAAAAGAATTATAGCGTTATTCATAGCGGCGGTAATGACGTCAGCGGTTATTCTAACGGGCTGCGGCTCTAACTCTCAGAGCTCCGACGCGAAAAAGAAAACCGAAAAAGCTTCTGAAGCTGTTACCGAAGCAGTAAAGAAGGTCGCTAATAACGGCGACTATAAAAAGGTAAAATATACGGTTGTCGACGGTGAAGTCAACATTACAGGCGTTAAGGCAAAAGGCGTTAAAAAGCTTATTGTCCCCTCTTTTATTAACAGCAAAGAAGTCACGCGAATTGACGCTGGAGCGTTCGAAAACAACACGAAGCTCACCGAGGTTGAGATTATGGACGGCGTTACAAATATCGGCGCTAACGCCTTTAAAAACTGCGCTAATCTTAAAAAAGCTGTTCTTCCCGACAGTCTGACAGGTATAGCGGGCAACGCTTTCGAAAGCTGTGTAAAGCTTGAGGATATCAATTTGCCGAAAAACCTCACAAGCATCTCCCAGTTTGCTTTCGCGAACTGCAAATCAGTTAAAGAGTTAAACGTACCAAACGGCGTTACTCTTATAAACGAGTTCACATTCTCAGGCTGCGACAAGCTGGAAAAGCTCACATTGTCAGATGACGTTACAAGTATAGGAGGTAACGCGTTTGAAAATTGTAGTTCTCTAAAAGAAATAAAACTCCCCGACAGCCTGTTTATGCTCGGCGGTTATTCTTTTATGAATTGTAAAAAGCTCGAAAAAATTGACTTTGGCAAGGGTGTAGGAGATATCGGCGTAAGGATTTTTGAGGGCTGCGAGAGCATTAAGGAGCTAAGCTTCCCGAAAAATGTTACCTCTATCGGCAATTTTACCTTCCACAACTGCAAGGCTCTTGAAAAAATAAGCTTTGAGGGCAAGGTTAACTCTATAGGAAGCAACGCCTTTACAGGCTGTAAGCTTACAGAGGTTAAACTCCCGAGCGGATGTGAAACAAATGCGAAGGCGTTCGACAAGGGCGTAAAAATCAGTTAAATATTATAACGATTTAAAAGGGTTTTCTGTAGACAAGAAAACCCTTTTGTACTATACTATATACGGTAATAATATTTTTCGGAGTGATGTAAATGCCTGACACATATTATAAAGAAGCGCTGAAATCGGCTCAGAGAGAATACCGTCAATGCGTTTCAAACGGTAAATCACCTTTTCTTCCCGTTCTGGACGAGTTTATCTCCAAGGAAAAGACTTCAACGGGTATTGACTTAGGGCTTGTTCAGATTCCCGCCGACTTAATCGTAGGCACAAAAACAAAAGGCCGTTCCAACGCTTTCGCCGCGAACTTTATGCCTATTCTCGACGAGGGTACCGAGTTCGCCGTTAAGTGGAAACGGCTTTGCGAGGCTCACCTCAACGAGGGTATCCGCGACCCGATTAAGGCGTACGAATATATGAACCGATATTATGTCGAGGAAGGCAACAAGCGCGTCAGCGTGCTCAAATATTTTGGCGCAGAAACTATTACAGGAAACGTTATCCGCATACTTCCCGAGAAAACCGACGAGATTGAGGTTGAGATTTACTACGAGTTCGTAGAGTTCTATAAGCTTACAAAAATCAACTTTATCGAGTTCAGCAAAAAAGGCTGTTACGCCGTGTTGCAAAAATGTATGGGTAAAGAGCCTGACGCTCAATGGAGCGAGGACGAGCAGAAGGATTTCGCGGTTGTGTACCACCGATTTAAAACAGCGTATATCCAAAACGGCGGAGAAAAATTCCACTCCACCGTCGGCGACGCCATGCTCAGCTATATAAAGGTATACGGCTACAGCGAGCTTTCGCGTTCAGATACGGCGGATATAAAGAAAAACCTCACAAAAATCTGGGAGGAGGTTTCACTCCAGCAGGATCGTGAGCCTATTGAAATCAAGCTCGACGCGGGTGAGGAGAAAAAGCCCAGCGTATTCTCAAAGGTACTTCCTATGATGCCGATAATTGCTCCCCAGGCTTTAAAGGCGGCGTTTATATACGACGGTACTCCGGAGAGCTCGGGCTGGGTTCACGAGCACGAAAAAGGAAGAAAGCACGTGCAGCAGATTTTTGACGAAAAGCTTATTACAAAAGCATACCCCAACGCAATCGAAAACGGCGCTCTGGAAACAATAGAGAAAGCGGTAGAGGACGGGAACGACATAATCTTCACCACAACCCCGAGGCTGTTGCAGGCAAGCCTGAGAGCCGCTGTCGAGCACCCCGAGGTTATTATAATGAACTGCTCGCTCAACAAATCCCACCGCTATATCCGAACCTATTACACGAGAATGTACGAGGCTAAGTTTATTCTGGGAGCGCTCGCCGGCTCACTTACGGAGAGCGGAAAGCTCGGCTACGTATGCGACTACCCGATATACGGACAGATAGCGGGTATCAACGCCTTCGCAATTGGCGCTCAGATGACAAATCCGAGAGCAAAGGTTTATCTTGAATGGTCAGCCGTAAAGGGCGCGAAGGACGCCGCTATGGCGCTAAGAGATAAGGACGTTCACTTTATCTCCTCCCAGGATACGGCAAGGTTCTTAAACGACGACAGAAACAGCTACGGCCTTTCCTATATAAACGGCGACAAGCTTGATTTATTAGCCACGCCTGTGTGGCGCTGGGGCGTTTATTACGAGGAGATATTAAGACGTGTTTTCTCCAAAACGCTTAAATCGGACTACGAGAGCAGCAACAAGGCGCTAAACTACTTCCTTGGTATGTCGGCTGGCGTTGTGGATATAGTTTACTCTCAGTCGCTTTCAATCCCCTCGAGAAGATTTTGCGACTTACTTAAAGAGAGTATCAAAAACGACGTTTGTATTCCCTTCCTCACTCCCCTGTTTACGCATAGCGGCGAGGCTGTAGGCGAAACTCAGAAGTCGCTTACACTCGACCAGATTATAAATATGGACTACCTTGTTGAAAATGTAATCGGTAAAATCCCGAGCTACGACGAGCTTACCGATATGGGTAAGGCTACCGTCGAAATGGCGGGCATAGAACAATCTCAGCAATCAGCCCTAAAAAGCGAGGACGGTGACGCTGAATGAGGATTTTGGCTGTCGCCGATATAGAGTCGGAATATTTTTACGACTTCTACTCCCCCGGTAAGCTTGACGGAATCGACCTTATAATAGGCTGCGGGGATTTGTCCGAGGAATATCTTGAATTTCTTGTAACTATGGCGGGCTGTCCGCTCGTGTATGTTCACGGGAACCACGACTCGAGCTTTAAAAGAAAACCCGAGGGCTGCGTTTGTATAGACAATACCGTTTTTAAGTACAACGGTATAAGAATACTTGGTATAGACGGTTCTCACCGCTATAAAAACGGTAAATATATGTATACCGAAAGACAGATGAAGCGCAAAATTTTCAGGCTTTTACCGAAAATAATGAGATACAGAGGTTTTGATATTCTCGTCACCCACGCGCCCGCAAGACACGTCAACGACTTCGACAGTATGTCGCACCGTGGCTTTGAGTGCTTCACAAAGCTTCTGCGCCGTTTTCGCCCGAAATATTTTCTTCACGGCCACATACACAGAAACTACGGCGCGTGTATACCTCAGAAATCAAAATTTGGAGATACTACCGTAATCAACGCGTTCAACTATTGTATATTTGATATTTAATTCATTTAAAGAATTAACCCTGCCTTATCTAAGACGGGGTTATTACATTGTGTAAAACTATTATATATAATATGTAAACATTTGTCACTATTAACCTATATTGAATACAATTTTTCTAAACACCTTTACAATCGTGTAAAAAATCTTGAATTGTGAATTATATTGACTATAATATAATCAAATACTTCCACAGGGTGATTTTATGACTACTTATGAGCTTGTTTATCCCGAAAACAGCGAACAAAGCTACGGCGTAAAGGCGGTAAAGATTTTTTGTGATATTTCAGCCGACTTTCACGTTGTCAAAAGCCTTGTCGATACCTGTAACCGCTCTGATGTTGATGTTGAGTTCTTCCCGGATATTCTGGAAAACTTTCTTACAGACTACACCTTTTAATTTTTTATTTTTTGTGGTATAATCAACATATTATCAAAAAAAGAGGTAAAATATGAAAAAAGGTTTAGTTTTAGAGGGCGGAGCTATGCGCGGACTTTTTACCGCGGGAGTGCTCGACGTCCTTATGGAAAATAAAATTGAATTTGACAGCTGTATAGGCGTTTCCGCCGGAGCGGCGTTCGGCTGTAACTTTAAATCGGGACAAATCGGGAGAGCTATACGGTACAACACACGCTTCTGCAAGGACAAGAGGTACTGCAGCGTGCGCTCGCTTATTAAAACAGGCGATATTTTCGGCGCTGAGTTCTGTTACCATACTATCCCCGAAAAACTCGATAAATTCGACATTGAAGCCTATGATAATTCTGATATAGAATTTTACGTGGTATGTACCGACGTATATACGGGCAAGCCTGTTTATCACCTTTGCGATAAGGTAGATAATGACGCCTACGAATGGTTCAGAGCTTCGGCTTCAATGCCAATGGTATCAAAGCCCGTTAAGGTTGGCGGAATGACTCTGCTCGACGGCGGAATGTCAGATTCTATTCCGCTCGAGTTTATGGTAAACAAGGGCTTAGATAAAAACCTGGTCATTCTAACCCAGCCCAGAGTTTACACAAAGGAAAAAGCCTCCGCTATGGGGCTTATGAAGCTGTCGCTTAGAAAATACCCGAATATGATAAAATGCATAGCAAACCGCCACGAGATGTACAACAAACAGCGCGAATATGTTTTTGAAAAGGAACAAAGCGGAGAGGCGTTTATTATCTGCCCCGAAGAAAAACTGCCTATAGGCAGGATCGAGCACGACGAGGCGGTTCTCAGAAAGGTTTACGAAATCGGCAGAAAAACAGCCGAAAAGAATCTGGACAGGTTAATAGCTTATCTAAAGTAACACGGAACATTTTTTGAAAAGTTCAGTGAATTATTAATGAAGTTTTTAATACCGCAGTAACAAAAAAGAGCGTCGATCGGCGCTCTTTGCTTTATTCGCTCGCTGAATTATACTATCTTTTTCACCAATCTCTTTTCTATGAAATAATTTTCAAAAAATATAAATAGAATAATTACATTTATAATCAACTCTTCGGCTTTTGATATTCCGCCTTGCCGAACGCGAGAATCAAAAGAAACAGTTCAGGAATCAGAAGCATACCTATCTTGAAGCCCGTTCCCTTTGAGAAACAGCGGCACATTTTGATTAGATGAACAGCCCCTGATATCAGCGTAAATACACCCGTAACGATGCCAAACCAAAAAACTACAGCCTCAGGGAACTTAATCATCTCAAACATAAGCTCGGCAATCCAAGCGACAATTTCCAAGATAAACCATACGTGGCTCATACCGACGATATGATGCGAGATAAAAAGACCGTAAAACGGAACAAGAGACTTCCACCCCTTTTCTCCCGCTTTTGAAAAAATTCTCCATTCCGCTGCCAAAAACAGCAGGCCTAACAAAATAATAATTATTCCGAAAGCAATCACAAATACCTTTTCCATAAATAAACCTCATTAAAATAACGCGGCGTTACAGCGTCCGTAACGGTAACCGGAGTTTTAAAAGCACTTCAATCGACGTTTCACGAAACTTCGATGAAGCTAAGAAACATTCCGACTTCGCAAACAGGACGGTAATCGGTAAAATAATTTCAATACTGAAAATCCTGCTAACGCCTTTTTCGCATAAAAACCTTCTTTAAATCTTTATCTACATACACACGTAGATATTATCATAACAAAGTAAAAAATACAATACCGACAAGTTAACTCTCGGCTTTTTAAGCGAATTTGGCGCGCTTCTCGTCTATTGTGTTCACGTTTTTTCGAAAAGTTTCTTCTGCGCCGCGGTCTAAAAATGCTCCCCCGGAGCATTTTTACCTGCGGTTTGCGCTTACGCTTAAACCTTGGCACGACCTGTTCGAATCCCTTTTGGCGCGCTTTGCTTGTAATAATAAAAAGGACACCTGTTGGTGTCCTTTTTATTATGGCGCGCCAAAAGGGATTCGAACCCCCGACCTTTCGCTTAGGAGGCGAACGCTCTATCCTGCTGAGCTATTGGCGCGAATGACTTCTATATTTTATAATATGAATTATGATTTGTCAAGAAAACAATCGGTTTTTGTATTGACAAAACCGCCCGAATATGGTATCATTACTTTTGCTGAAATAAGCACGGAGAGGTGTCCGAGTGGTTTAAGGAGCTAGTCTTGAAAACTAGTGATCCCGCGAGGGACCAAGGGTTCGAATCCCTTCCTCTC
>CADBSD010000087.1 GCA_902797225.1 uncultured Ruminococcus sp.
AAAGAGATGTCAGTATACTGCTTAATTCTTTATTCTACCTTAGGTAGTCCGTTTTTGTGCTGTCTACACAATTTGGGGCGGTTCAAACGAGCGTGACCGTTTTAGCGTTTATTTTACTATCAACTTTTTGATTTTGAATACGTCGCCGTCCATAACCTTATAGTCCGAAAGGAGCTTGCCCTTGATTTCGGGGCTTATGCTCTGGTGGATATAAAGGCTGTGAAGCCCCGCGTCGCGCGCGCCCTTGATGTCCGAAATATAATCGTTGCCGACCATTATCGTTTCCTCTCGTTTTAAGCCGTAGCGTTCTATAAGGATATCGAAATAATGCTTGTCGGGCTTGCAGCATTCCTCGTCGGAGCTTATAATAATTCCGTCAAAATATGGGATAAGCGAGAACATATTAAGCTCGTTTTCCGTGAATTTGCGCTGGGCGTTTGAGAGCAGGTAGATTTTTTTGCCCTTTTCCTTTAAGGTGTCGAGCAAATCAATGACGCCGTCATAGAGCTTAATGTATTTGGTGGAGTAACAGCGGAACGCCGTGCAGACAAAGTCGATTTGAGCGGAGCTTACCTCTACGCCCTTCGCGGTAAAAAGCTTTTTAAATACCTTTTCTATCTTGATGTCGATAACGCCGTACTGAGGAAAGCGTTTTTTTACCCTTTCTTTTTCCGCCTGAACATAAGCGGTGTAAGCTTTGTTGATTTCCTCCGCCGTATACTGAGCGCCCTTGTAGCGGTAAAGAACCGCGAGCTTTTCCCACAGCGACATATCCCATTCGTCGGTGTTGATATCTATAAGCGTGCCGTATAAATCAAAAACGTAATTCTTAAACATATAAGTGCTCCTTTTTACATTATAAATCAATTTTATCCTCTGAAAAAGCTTGTGTCAACTGTTTTATTTATGAAAGTTTTGTGGTAAAATAAAAGTCCCGAAAGGAAGTGGGATTATGACTAAAAAGGAAATAGCCGAAAAAGCGGTAGAAGCGCTGAAAAAAGAATACCCCGACTCTATCTGTACGTTGTCGTACACCGACCCGCTGCAGCTTCTCGTCGCGACAAGACTCGCCGCTCAGTGTACCGACGCGAGGGTTAATATCGTAGCTCCCGCGCTTTTCGAAAGATATAAAACCGCCCGCGATTTTGCCGAGTCCACCCCCGAGGAGGTTTCAAAATACATAAAAAGCTGCGGGCTTTATAAGACGAAAAGCCGCGATATTGTAAATCTCGGTAAAATGCTGGTCGAGGAGTTTGATTCCAAAGTTCCCGACAATATCGACGATTTGATTAAACTCCCGGGCATCGGGCGAAAAACCGCCAATCTGATTATGGGCGATATCTACGGAAAGCCCGCCGTGGTTGTGGATACGCACTGTATCCGCATTACAAAAAGACTCGGGCTTCATAATCAAAAGGACGCTAAAAAGATAGAGTTTGAGCTTAAAAAGCTGCTTGCGCCCGAGGAGAGCAACGATTTCTGCCACAGGCTCGTTCTTCACGGACGGGCTGTTTGTACCGCCAGACGGGCGTATTGCGAAAAATGCTGTATGAACGAGTTTTGCAAAAAGAAAACTTAAAGCGATTTTACCTTTTTAAAGGAGAAATTTGCCGTAAAAACAAAAAATTGGCATTTTTACTAATAAATTGCTGTTAAATTTGTTCAATAAAACTGACAAAATCACTTGCTCTTTCGTTTAATTTGTGGTAATATGTATTCGAGGTAGTGTTATGAACGACGTTATTGTAGTAGCCTCGGGAAAAGGCGGAACGGGAAAAAGCACCGTTTGCGTCGGACTTGCCGTGGCTTTGGTAAAACAGAACAAGCGGGTTTTGCTTATCGACTGCGATTGCGGTATGCGTGGAATAGACCTTATGCTCGACGTTGAGGAGGAAATCCTTTTCGACTGTTCGGACGTAATTTGCGGTAACTGTAAACCCCGCGACGCGGTTTATCCCAGCAAGAATTTAAACGAGCTGCATATTATGGCGGCGCCGTTTGATACCGATAACGAGATAAGCCCCTCTGTTTTCAAGCAGATGACGGACGAGCTAAAGACCGATTACGACTACGTTATAATCGATTCACCCGCGGGTCTTGGCTCGGGTTTCGCCACAGCGGCGGCTCCCGCCGATAGGGCGCTTATCGTTACTAACGCCGAACCTACGGGGCTCAGAGGAGCCATAAAGATTAAAACAAGGCTAAAAAGCCTTGGCATAAACGACATACGGCTTATAATAAATCGGTTCGACAGGAAACAGTTTGAGGAAAACGACTGTTATGAGGATTTAGACGAGGTTGTGGATGTCGCGGGAGTAAGGCTTATCGCGCTGATACCGTACGACGGCAGACTGAGCGCGATGTTCCAGAACGGCTACGCGGGACTGAACTGGTCGCCCGCCGTGACGGTTTTCGATTGTCTTGCAAAAAGAATAGACGGAGCGAAAGTTCCGCTGGCATATAAAGGATAATATCTCAGTACGTATAGAAGTGGAGACGGAGGTAAATTATGAATATAGCGTTAATCGCACATGACGAAAAGAAAGAACTTATGATACAGTTTTGTATCGCATATTGCGGTATATTAAGCAGAAATAACCTTTGCGCTACGGGCACAACGGGTAAAATCGTTTCCGAGGCGACAGGTCTTGAAATAACAGGCTTTCTGGCGGGCTCTCAGGGCGGCGACCAGCAGATTGCCGCGCGTATCGCATGGAATGAAATCGATATGCTCCTTTTCTTCCGCGACCCGCTTAATCCCAAACCCACAGAGCCCAACGATATGAACCTGTTAAGGCTTTGCGATATGCACAATATCCCTGTCGCTACTAATATCGCCACAGCCGAGGTTCTCATTCACGGTCTTGAGAGAGGAGACCTTGACTGGAGAAACATTATCAAGTAAAATAATAGAGTTGCTATAGGGGCGGCGTAGGCTGCCCTTTAGTTTTGTGATATGAAATCACGAAATAGATTTATGTTCGGGAATTATTAAGAGTAATTCGGAGGTAATTTATGGGAGTAATTACAAAGAAAATCAAAGGAACAGAGGATGTTCTGCCGAAGCAGAGCTACCGCTGGCAGTTTGTAGAGAATATAATGAGAGAGGAAGCGGCGAATTTCGGCTTTAAGGAAATCCGCACGCCTGTTTTTGAGCACACTGAGCTTTTCGCGCGCGGTGTGGGACAGACGACCGACGTTGTCCAGAAAGAAATGTATACCTTCGACACAAAGGGCGGCGAGAGCGTAACGCTTCGTCCCGAGGGTACGGCGGGAGCGGCGAGAGCCGTGCTCGAGCACGCGCTTGTCAACGAGGGCCTGCCGATTAAAGCTTACTACCTTACTTCCTGCTACCGCTACGAAAAACCACAGGCGGGACGTTTAAGAGAGTTCCACCAGTTCGGTATCGAGGAATACGGCACTTCTTCTCCCGTAGCCGACGCCGAGGTCATTTCGCTCGCGAACTCGATTTTTAAGAGATTACAGATAAAAAATCTCCACCTCGAAATAAACTCTATCGGCTGTCCCTGCTGTCGACCGAAGTTTAACGAGGCTGTAAAGGAGTATTTCTCGAAGTATAAGGACAAGCTCTGCGGAAACTGCCTCAACCGTCTCGAAAAGAACCCGATGCGTCTTATAGACTGTAAAGTTCCGTTCTGTCACGAAATCGCAGAGGGAGCGCCGAGTATTCTCGATTATCTTTGTGATGAATGTAAGGAACATTTCGAGCAGGTCAAGAAGTATCTTGCCGTTTCGGGAATCGAGTACAAGGTCAACCCGACGATTGTAAGAGGACTTGATTATTATACAAAGACCGTTTTTGAGTTTGTTTCCGACGCTATCGGAAGCCAGGGAACGGTCTGCGGCGGCGGACGTTACGACGGGCTCGTTGAGGAGCTCGGAGGCCCGAGCTTACCTTCTCTCGGTTACGCTATGGGAATCGAGCGTCTGCTTATGGTTATGGACAATCAGGGAATAGAAATCCCGAAGCCCTCGCCCTGCGCGCTTTATGTGGCGGGGCTTGGAGATAACGCGCAGATTAAAGCCTACGAAATCGTAGACCTTGTGCGCCAAAGCGGACTTTGCGCCGAGTGCGATGTAGTAGGACGCGGACTGAGAGCCCAGATGAAGTACGCCGACAAAATCGGCGCTGAGTTCAGTATGGTTCTCGGCGACAACGAGCTCGAGCAGAATCTCGCCAAGGTAAAAAATATGACTACGGGCGAGCAGACCGAAATTACGCTCGACGAAAGCTTTTCACAAAAATTCGCGGCGCTTCATATGGCGGCGAAATTTGATAAAGGTTTGGAGTAATTAGTGTAAAAAATCACACTAAAGAATTTATATTGCCCGCTCAGTTTGCCGAAAAGCGGCAGCGAGCGATGGCTTAATCGCCATTTACGCCTTATCAGCCCACGGTAAGGCGCAGGGATTTTTAAATAACTATTTGTGGGCTGAAAGGCTATGACGATTATTATGGCAGAATTTATGACAGGTTTAAAAAGAACCGATATGTGCGGAGATTTAAGACTCTCCGACGTCGGAAAGGAAGTTACGCTGTTCGGCTGGGTTCAGCGCCAGCGCGATTTAGGTCAGCTTATCTTTATTGATTTGCGCGACCGCGCGGGTATCGTTCAGCTCGCGTTTTCCGACGAAACAGATAAAGAAGTATTCAAAAAGGCGTCCTCCTGCCGAAGCGAGTTCGTCCTCGGCGTAAAAGGCGTTGTCGCCGAAAGAAGCGCGAAAACGGACAAAATTCCGACAGGCGATATCGAGATTCAGGTAAGCGAGCTTCGTATTTTATCGAAGGCTCAGACTCCTCCCTTCGAAATCCTCGACGAAACAAAAACAGGCGAGGAGCTCAGATTAAAGTACAGATATCTCGATTTAAGACGCAAGCCTCTGCAGGATAATCTTATTATGCGCAGTAAAATCGCGAAGGTAGCGAGAGATTATTTCTACGAGAACGGGTTTATTGAAATCGAAACCCCGATGATGATAAAATCAACCCCCGAGGGCGCGCGCGACTATCTTGTGCCCTCAAGAATACACCAGGGCAAGTTTTACGCTCTGCCCCAGTCGCCCCAGATTTACAAGCAGCTTTTGATGCTTTCGGGCTTTGACCGCTATATCCAGCTCGCCCGTTGTTTCCGCGACGAGGACTTGAGAGCCGACCGCCAGCCTGAGTTCACCCAGATTGATATGGAGCTGAGCTTCGCTGATATGGACGAGATTATGGAAATAAACGAGGGCTTCTTTGTACGTCTTTTCGACGAGGTTCTCGGCGAGAAGCTTCAGACTCCCTTTACAAAGATGAGCTACGAGGAAGCGATGAACCGTTTCGGCTCGGATAAGCCCGACGTGCGCTTCGGTATGGAGATTCAGGATATTTCCGAGATTGTTAAGGACAGCGACTTCGGAGTGTTCTCTAACCCGATAAAAGCGGGCGGTTCGGTGCGCTGTATCGTGGCTAAGAACGCCGCGAAGGTATATACAAGAAAAGAAATCGACAAGCTCACGGAGTATGTACGCGGTATCGGAGCCAAGGGACTCGCGTTTGTGCGCTGGGTAGAGGACGAGCCCTCCTGCTCGTTCAAGAAGTTTATGAAAGAGGGCGAGCTCGAGAGTATTCTCGATAAGGTCGGCGCTGAGAAAGGCGACGTTGTACTTATCGTCGCCGATAAAAACAGCGTAACCCTGCCTGTGCTCGGAGCTCTCAGACTTACCGTAGCCAAAAGGCTCAATATAATTCCCGATACCTTTAAGTTCGTGTGGATCGTGGATTTCCCGTTCTTCGAGTTCGACGAGGAAAGCGGCGAATGGATCGCTATGCACCACCCGTTCACTATGCCCAGAGAGGATTGTCTTGAGTATCTCGACAGCGACAAGGGCAAGGTTATAGCCAAGGCATACGACCTTACGCTGAACGGCACTGAGCTAAGCTCGGGCTCTATACGTATAACCGATTACGAGCTCCAGCAGAAGATGTTCAGAGCCTTAAAGATGACGGACGAGGAAATCGAGGCTAAATTCGGCTTCCTTGTAGAAGCGTACAAGTACGGCGCTCCGCCCCACGGCGGAATGGGTATCGGTCTTGACCGCGTTACTATGCTTATGTGCAAGGCGGAAAGCCTGCGCGATGTGACCGCGTTCCCCAAGGTTCAGAACGCGTCAGAGCTTATGAGCAGCTGTCCGTCCGAGGTAGACGAGGAAAGCTTAGATGTTTTAGGCTTGGAAATCAAACCGCTTAATAAGGAAGATAAACCGTTTAATAAGGGCGATATAGATAAATTGCTTTCATAATCGTATACTATTATATAAACCATAAACCGTCGGTGTTTTGCCGACGGTTTTTTGTCGCTTAGCTAAAGATAATAACATTGAAAGTCTGAAAATATAATGTGACAGCCTGTAAACAAATTTAACCTTTAAAAGTTTTTTATAGAAAAAAACAGCGGAAAAATCCCGAAAAACGGCTTAAAACGTACATTTTTCCGTAAAATTCAGTTAAAATTGTACATTAAAATACTATTCAACCCTGAATAAATTTGTTAATTGTAACGTTAAAAACGCCCGATTTTGTCAAAAAACCCCCAAATTCCTAAAAAATCCAGAATTTATGCGGGTTTTGGGTATGCCGAGGGAAACTTGAAAGGGTTAATTGTTACAAAAGGGTTACAAAGGTTACAAGAAAATTAAAAGGCTATTTCTTGCAATTTGACCAAAAAATGACGGAGTATTTTCATATATAAGGGGCTGTGAGAGCCGATTTTTGTAGATTTTTAGGGTTTGTTTGTGCACTATTCACAAAAACCGAAATAATTCTTTGTTGACATTTCCCAAGAGATTTCGTATAATTCTATCGTAGCAAAAAACAAGAGCACATTTTCGTGCAAGTTTTGTTGCAAATCTTTTTTGAATACTAAGGAGAAATTTAATGGCAAACACAGAAAATCAGCGTTCAGCCGTTAAGATAATCACAGCTATCGCGGCTGCGGCTATCGTATGGACATCTGTTTTTTCCGTATCAGCTCAGGTAATTTCTGACGAAAATTCAACTAATACGGATACGAAAGTTAGCGATGAGCTTCTGGTTCTTCCTAACGGAGACGCAATCGTAAGTAATGACTCAGCAGACATCGACCTTAATATTGTACCTGCTGTTTCTGTAGACATTAAAGTAGGAACAAACGCTTATAAAAAGTATGACGTTCCCAGATCAACAGTAAAAGACGCTTTAGAGCATGCCAACATCAAGCTCGGCGACTACGATACAGTTGATAAGAGTCTTAAAGCAAAGGTAAAGGAAAATACAAAGATCAAAGTAAACCGTGTTTCATTTACTAAGGTTACAAAGACTAAGAAAGTAATGTATAAGACAAAGAAGAAAAAGACTTCTAAATTATTCGAGGGTCAGACAAAGGTCAAGACCAAGGGTAAGAAGGGTGTTAAGAAAGTAACTTACACTCAGAAGGTTGTAAACGGACAGGTTACTAAGACAATCGTTTCGGGTACAAAAATCATTAAGAAGTCTAAGAAAAAGGTTGTACTTGTTGGTACGAAGCGTAAGAATTATCGTATGCTCGTTAACAACCCCACAAGCTTCAAGACAAAGTCCAAGGGCGGCGCGGGTACATTCTTCGACCATAACGGTAAAAAGGTTGCTTACAAGAAAATCGTAACAGGTCCCGCTACAGCTTATTCGGCTCAGGTCGGCGCTTACACAGCTGTCGGAAGCCGTGTTAAAATCGGCGGCGTCGCTGTAAACCCCAGACAGATTCCTTACGGTTCTAAGGTTTATATCGAAACTCCCGACAAAAAGCTCGTTTACGGTTACGCCGTAGCGAACGACACAGGCGGATTTGTTTACACAAGCTCAACAGTTGTAGACCTTTTCTACCCCTTAGAGAGTACATGTAACACATGGGGAAGAAGAACAGTAAATATTTACGTTTTAGCGTAATCAAAAAGGCTATCTCAATTTGAGATAGCCTTTAGTATTATCTATTTATAAACCTTAACCTTGATTTTGAACTTTACTCCGTTGACCGCTAAGGTTATAGCCGCTTTTCCTTTTTTGTATCCTTTTATCTTTACGGTCGTTGCGGACGTTTTGGACGTAACCTTGGCGATTTTTTTATTAGAAGATTTATATACATTCTTTACCGACGAAGCTTTTCGGCTTATTTTAACGGAAAGGCTGTTTTTTTGTTTCAAGAGATATGTTTTTTTAGCCGAGAATTTTTTCCTGCCTATTTTTATCGACGGCGAGTTCTTTACGCTTACAGAGCAGCTGAGCGTTTTACCGTCGCTAAGCTTCACGGTGATTTTGGCTTTGCCCTTTTTCAAGGCGGTGACTTTTCCGCCCGAGGTCACAGCGGCGATCCTACTGTCGGAAACCGTAAAGCCGTTTGCTTTTCCGTCGATTACGTTAAGAGCGGCGGTCTTGCCCGCGTTAAGCGACAGAGAAGTTTTGTTTAGTCTGGGTACAGGCTCAGGATCGAACTCGAGAGAGTTATCATTTTCGTTTATTACGTATTGATAATGAATAACAGCGTCCTGTGTAAGCTCGGGTTTTTCCTTAGCCGACCACTGCTGTTCGCTGCCTGAGAAATAAACCGTGCTGATGTTGGTTGTTTTTGTGAACGCGGATTTGGGAGTGGTACAGTCGATATTGGTAAGATATAAAGTCGTAAGCTCAGGACAGCTCTCAAAGCTGCCTTTTTCCAATGTTGCTGTATCAGGCGGTAAAAATAGTTTTTTCAGGGAAGTACAATTTTTAAAACAATTCTCTTTGATTGTTTTTATAGATTTGCCGATTTTTATTTGAGCTAAATCCGTACAGCTTTCAAAAGCGCTTGCTCCGATTGAGGTCGTTGTATCGGGAATTACCATTTTTGTTATGTCGGATTTCGAAAAAGCGTAGTTTCCTATTTGTTTGAGTCCGCCTAAGCTCCTGATTTTCAGTCCTTTACAACCGCTGAAGGAGTAATCTCCGATACTGTAAAAATCCGCTGAGGCGTTGAGCGTTATATTTGAAGCGTTTTCAAAAACATTGTCTTTTATAAAGGTGACGCCTTTTGGAATTGTAAAACCTGAAAGAGAAGAACAGTTTTTAAAAGCGCGTTCTCCCAAAAAGGTTATATTGGACAGACCGCTTACAGTTTTCAGAGAGGAGCATTTATAAAAAACGTCGTCTAGTACCGATGTAACTTTTCCCTTAAACTCCGCGCTCTTTAAGGACGTACACTGTGAAAACAGATTGCTTGACAGCTTGGTCAATCCCGTTCCCGCGACTGCTTTTTCGAGAGAGGAGCATTTTCTGAAGGCTGATGTGCCTATGTAAGTAACGCTGTTCGGTATGTTAATTTCCTTTAATTGAGTGTTCTCCTGAAAAGAATCCCACTCAATACCCTTAAGCTTCGAAGGGAATTTAACGGATTTTAAACCGCATAGCGCGAACGCGCCGACGCCGATAGTTTCTAATTCATCAGGGAATGTGACCAAAGCCAGTTTGTCGCACCCGTAAAAACACTGTGTAGAAATTGATTTAATACTTTTGGGAATAGAAACCGACGTGATACCGCTTCCCAAAAACGCGCCGTTGCCGATTTCGTTTACGGTAGACGGAATTTCCACGTTGTTTAGGGATTTACAGCCCGCGAAAGCGGCGGTAAAAATACATTTTACAGTGGAAGGAACGGTATAGTTTGTAATCGTTGATTCGTACGGACATTTATACAAAATTGTCTTATCCTTGTTGAATAAAATGCCGTTATCAAGCGTAAAGCTCTGATTATCCGAGGCGAGCTCAATTTTATTTAATCTGCTGAATAAGCCGACAAAAAAAGTTTTTCCGACGAATTTTAAACTTGCGGGAATATACAGCTTATTAATAGAGTTAACGTTCAATCCTCCGTCGGCTATACCGATAGTTCCCTCTTTCAGAATAATGTCCGATACAGAGTATTGGTCGCGATATTTAACCGCGTATTTTCCGAAATACAAAACATTCGGGTCGTATTTATAGTAGTTATCGAACGGGGTATCATCGATAATTCCGCTTCCTATGGAAGTAAGCGTATCGGGTACGGCCGCTGTACGCAACTGAGAATTTGAGAACGCGTGCTCGCCGATTGTTTCAAGTCCGCCCTCAACAACCAGATTCTCGATTTTGCTGTTATAAAAGGCGTAGTCGCCGATTTCTTTGATTGACTGCGGTAAAGTAACGTATTCATCTTTTGATTTATCGCCGTTTTTGTCAAGAATAACAGTATTAACGGCGGAATCCTGAAACGCCCCGTAGCCTATTTTTTTAAGATTTTGACCTATGGTGATTTGAGTCAATTTTTTTGTATCCTTGAAACAGTAATAAGGAATTGTTTCAACACCTTCGGGGAGCGTGAGCTCGGAAAGACTTGTGCCTCTGAACGCCATTTCGCCGATTTGCTTAACTTTGTCGGGAAGCGCGAGCGTCGTAAGCTTATTGTTATTCAGAAAAGCATAGTCGCAGATAGTTTCAACCGCGTTATCAAGAACCTTGTTTTCATCGTCTATATTGCCGAAGTGGTAAAACTTGGTTTTATCGCGTGAATATAAGTCGTTATCAACTACCGTAAAGCTTGTGTTATTATTATCTACGATAAAGCTTTTTAATTTTGAGGTGTAGAAGAATATCGAGGGATCAACCTCTTTTACACCGCTTGAAATAGAAATGTGTTGGATATTCGCGCCGTACGCCGCCCACGGAACGTCGTTAACACTCTTGTATTCTTCGGTATTACCGTCGCCCGTTAAATACAAGGTAGCCGTTTCGGAGTCGTAGTTATAGGTTAAATCGCCTGTTTTGCCGTTTAAGACCTGTTCGTCGGAAGCGTTAGCTGCCGAAGGAACTAAAACAAGCGATAAAACTATGGCGCAGGAAATCATCACGGAAACCAGTTTTCTTAACATTTTAATCTTCCTTTCTTTTGTATACTAAAAATGCAGAGTTTATACCTCTATATATGTAGTGTAAAAAAACAAAGAAAAAGTTTCTGTTTTTTCAGAAAAAAATAAACTTTGTAGATATACACAAACTCGGTTGTATGTATTAGTTGAAAGTGCACAAAAGCTTACCGATTTAATTATATATCGGGAGTTGATTTATTTCTATTCGCATATGTAATAAATTTAAGGCGTTCTGTTTGGCGATAATCACAATAATAAAGCCAAAATCTGGTTTTTGTTGCCGTGATAAAGATTATTTATTGTATAATTGACTTAACAAACTGATATATGATATAATAATTTTTAAGTGAATTTGAAAAACAGCGGGTGATTTTATGGCAATTATCAAGAATGAAAAAGTACGTACGCGCTACGCTCCGTCGCCTACGGGTTTTATGCACGTCGGCAACCTGAGAACGGCGCTCTACGAGTATCTTATAGCGAAGTCAAACGGCGGTACTTTTGTGCTCCGTATCGAGGATACAGACCGTGAGCGTTACGTTGAGGGAGCGGTAGACGTTATCTATAATACGCTCAAAACCGCGGGTATCGTCCACGACGAAGGCCCCGACGTCGGCGGCGATTACGGCCCCTACGTCCAGAGCGAGCGCAGAGATATGTATCTCCCTTACGCCGAAAAGCTTATAAAAGAGGGTAAGGCGTATCGCTGCTTCTGCACGAAGGAGCGCCTTGAGAAGCTCGCGGAAAATTCCGAGTTCTCAGGCTACGACCGTCACTGCCGCGATTTATCCGAGGAGGAAATTGAGGAAAATCTCAAAAACAACGTCCCCTTCGTTATCCGTCAGAAAATGCCCTTAGAGGGAAAAACGACGTTTACGGACGCTGTTTTCGGCGAAATCACAGTGGACAACAGCGAGCTGCAGGACCAGATACTTATAAAAACCGACGGTTATCCGACCTATAACTTCGCTAACGTAATCGACGACCATACAATGGGTATCACCCACGTTGTAAGGGGAAGCGAGTATCTCAGCTCGACTCCGAAATATAACCTCTTATACGAGGCTTTCGGCTGGGAAATCCCGACCTATGTGCATCTTCCTCTTATTATGGGCAAAAACGAGGACGGCTCTGTAAGCAAGCTCAGCAAGCGCCACGGCTCAACAGGCTTCGAGGACCTTTTAAAAGACGGCTATCTCCCCGAGGCGATAATAAACTACATCGCGCTTCTCGGCTGGTGCCCCAAGGATAACAGGGAAATTTTCTCGATGAAAGAGCTCGAAGAAAACTTCTTTATCGAGGGTATCTCCAAATCTCCCGCGGTGTTCGACTACGATAAGCTTTTGTGGTTTAACGCCGAGTATATTAAAGCTATGAGTCCCGAGGAGTTTTTAGCTCACGCTATGCCTTATTATAAGGAAGTGTTCGGCGACGCGGATATTGACTATAATAAATTTACGGGGATTTTACAGCAGCGTTTGGAAAAATTCAAGGATATACCCGAAAAAATCCGCTTTTTCTCAAACCTTCCCGAATATGACAAGGAGCTGTTCGTAAACAAAAAGAGTAAAACAAACCTCGAAAACGCTCCCGTAAACCTCAAGGAAGCGTACGAGAGATTGAAGGCTTTGCCCGAATGGACGGCGGACGCGGTTCACGACTGCCTTATAAATATGGCTAAGGAAAAAGAGCTGAAAAACGGCACGGTTATGTGGCCCGTCAGAATCGCCGCGGCGGGACAGAAGGTAACCCCCGGCGGAGCGATTGAGATTCTCGATATTTTAGGACGTGAGGAGAGCCTCAGAAGGCTTGAGCTCGGACTCGAAAAATTAAGTTAAGCAGGTAATTATATGGATAACAATGAAGTAATGTCAAGCAATTTTATACACGCGTTTATCGACGAGGATATCGCCGAGGGCGGCGCGTATTACGGAAAAAAGGTTCATACCCGTTTTCCGCCCGAGCCGAACGGTTATCTCCATATCGGCCACGCAAAGGCGGTTTTCGTTGATTTCGGAACGGCAAAGAAATACAACGGACTTTGCAACCTCCGTATGGACGACACAAACCCCACAAAAGAGGACGTTGAGTATGTAGACGCGATAAAAGAGGATATAAAGTGGCTCGGTTTTGACTGGGAGGACAGGTTCTATTACGCTTCCGATTATTTTGAGCAGATGTACGGCTACGCTGTGGAGCTTATTAAAAAGGGCTTGGCGTATGTGTGCGAGCTCAGCGGAGAGCAGATGCGCGAGTACAGGGGAGATTTGACGACTCCCGCTAAAAGCCCGTACCGCGACCGTCCCGTACAGGAGAGCTTAGACCTCTTTGAGCGTATGAGAAACGGCGAGTTTGAGGACGGCAAAATGACGCTCAGAGCTAAGATAGACTTAGCCTCGGGCAATTTCAGTATGCGCGACCCCGTTCTTTACCGTATAAATCATATGAGCCACCACCGCACGGGCGATAAGTGGTGTATCTATCCGATGTACGATTTCGCCCACCCGATCGAGGACGCTATAGAGGGAATCACACATTCTCTGTGCACGCTCGAGTTTGAAACACACCGCCCGCTTTACGACTGGGTAGTGGATAATATTTCCATAGATACAAAGCCGCGCCAGATTGAGTTCGCGCGTCTTGGAATAAACAACACCGTTATGAGCAAGCGCAAGCTCAGAAAGCTTGTTGAGGAAAACTACGTCAGCGGCTGGGACGACCCCAGAATGCCGACTATCTGCGGACTTCGCCGCCGAGGCTACACGCCGAAGGCGATAAGAAGCTTTACCGACCAGATAGGCGTAAGCAAGGTTAATTCGGTTGTAGAGTACGGCTTTTTGGAGCACTGTCTGCGCGACGATTTAAACGAGAACGCCAAGCGAGCTATGGCGGTTTTAGACCCCGTTAAGCTTATTATTACAAACTATCCCGAAGATAAAACCGAGGAATTTGAAATTGAAAATCATCCGCAAAATCCCGATATGGGCACGCGAAAGATTACTTTTTCCCGTGAGCTCTATATAGAGTCCACCGACTTTATGGAGGAGCCGTTTAAGAAGTACCAGAGATTATATGTAGGTAACGAGGTTCGTATCAAGAGCGCGTATATCGTAAAGTGCACCGGCTGTAAAAAGGACGAAAACGGAAAAGTCGTTGAGGTTTACGCCGAGTACGACCCCGAAACACGAGGCGGAAATACTCCCGACGGACGCAAGGTAAGAGGTACTATCCACTGGGTTAACGCCCGAGATTGTATAGACGCCGAGGTAAGGCTTTACGATAATCTCTTTACTGTTCCCGAGCCCGAAGCGTGCGAGGGGGATTTCACGGACTATATAAATCCCGAATCACTCGTTGTATTAAACGGCTGTAAGCTTGAAAAAGGCTTGGCTGACGCCGATAAAGCCGACCGCTTCCAGTTTATGCGCCAGGGCTATTTCTGCGTAGATAAAGACAGTACGAAGGATAATATTATATTTAACAGAAGCGTAAGCTTAAAAGACAGCTTTAAAGCCAAGAAATAACAGATAATAAGCAAGCCCGATGAGGAATCCTCATCGGGCTTTATTACGCGTTGCGAATTTATTTAACCTTAAACGTTACTTTTTACTTAACGGGAACACAATGCTCGTCGTTGATTTTCTGTACCTTTTTTACGCGCCTTACGTATTTTTCTGCGGTGAGAGGTTCGGTTTTCATAAATGTTTTTACGATTTCCATAGCGATCATACCGCCGATGATTTTTGCTCCCAGACACAGCACGTTAGCGTCGTTGTGCTCGCGGGCGAGCTGAGCGCAGAACGGGTCCTGACAAACGCAGGCGTAAATTCCGTTTACCTTGTTTGAAATCATCGCGCTTCCGTAGCCGACTCCGTCCACGAATATTCCGCGGTCACATTCGCCCTTGGCTACGGCTAAAGCGGCAGGCAGAACAAAATCCGACAGGTCACAGGAATTCTCGTCGTAAGCGCCGAAATCTACGACAGTGTGTCCCTGCGCTTCAAGATACGCTTTAATCTCATATTTCATAGATGTACCGGCGTGGTCGTTTGACATAGCGATTTTCATACAATCAGCTCCCTTTTTAATATAGTATATTAAGTATAACATAAAAAACGGGAAATATAAATACATTTTTGAGCTTTTTCGCGGTTTACAAAGAACAAATTTTGGTGTATTATTTATAAGATTACGATAAATAACTTTCCGATGAACGGCGGTGTCCGCAGCCGCCTGAACGAAAGATACGAAAGGAGAAAACAAGCCCTTTAAGGCTTTCTGAGTTATATGGATTATTCAGTTACATTATCACAATTATTCGATATCAAAGAGGAATACGCGAAAAATATTATAGCCCTGCTGGACGACGGCAACACTATTCCGTTTATCGCCCGTTACCGAAAGGAAATGCACGGCTCAATGGACGACCAGCGTATCCGCGAATTCAGCGAGAAGCTGGAATATCTGCGCGGACTTGATAAGCGCAGAGAGGAGATACGCGGACTTATTGAAGCGCAGCAGAATCTGACGGAGGAAATAAGCGCTTCGCTCGACAAGGCTCAGACCTTGAGCGAGCTCGAGGATATTTACCGTCCGTTCAAGCCCAAGCGAAAGACCAGAGCCTTCGTCGCGAAACAGCGCGGACTCGAACCGCTGGCGCTGGAGATTATTAAGCAGGAAAAGGGCTTTGAGCCTATGGAATACGCCTGTCGGTTTGTCGACAGTGAAAAAGAAGTTCCCACAGCTCAGGACGCTGTAAAAGGCGCTATGGATATTATCGCCGAAATGCTCTCCGACAGCGCGGCTATACGTAAACACCTGCGCCCGATTTTCAGAAAAGAAGGTATGCTGAAAGCTTCTGCCGTCGACAAGGAGCAGGAAAGCGTATATACAAATTATTACGACTACTCCGAGCCCGTTAAGAAGATAGCGGGACACCGCGTGCTCGCGGTTAACAGAGGAGAGAAAGAGGGCTTTTTAAAGGTCGGTATTTCGCTTGACGACGAACAGCCCTTAAACGTTATTTACCGCGCGCTCGACAAGGGAACAAACCCCTTGTGCTCCGATATTCTGAGGGAAGCGGGCGAGGACGCCTATACAAGACTTATTTTCCCGTCAATAGAGCGTGAAATACGCTCCGAGCTTACCGAAACCGCCTGTGAAAACGCGATGAAGGTGTTCGCCTCTAATTTAAAGCAGCTTCTTATGCAGCCTCCCGTAAAGGGAAAAACAGTGCTCGGGCTTGACCCGGGGTATCGTACGGGCTGTAAAGTCGCCGTTGTAGACGATACGGGCAAGGTGCTTGACACAACAGTGATTTATCCCACCCATTCCGAAACGAAAATAGCCCAGTCAAAAAGGAAGCTTTTAGAGCTTATAAAAAAGCATAACGTGGATATTATCTCAATCGGCAACGGTACCGCGAGCAAGGAAACCGAGATGTTCGCCGCCGACGCGATAAAGGAAGCCGGCCGCGAGGTTTATTATATGGTCGTAAGCGAGGCGGGAGCTTCTGTTTATTCCGCTTCCAAATTAGCCGCCACGGAGCTCCCCGAGCTCGATTTAACGCTCAGAAGCGCGGTTTCTATCGCGAGAAGATTACAAGACCCGCTCGCGGAGCTTGTAAAAATCGAACCCAAGGCGATAGGTGTAGGTCAGTACCAGCACGATATGCCAAAGAAAAGGCTCGAGGAAACTCTCGACGGTGTTGTCGAGGACTGCGTAAACTCCGTCGGAGCTGATTTGAACACAGCGTCTCCCGCGCTTTTGCTGAGAGTTTCGGGACTGAACTCGACCGTTTGCAACAATATAGTTGCCTACCGTGAGGAAAACGGGGCGTTTTCTTCTCGAGCGGAGCTCAAAAAAGTGCCTAAGCTCGGGCCGAAGGCGTTTGAGCAGTGCGCGGGCTTCTTGCGAGTTCCCGAAAGCCGCAACCCGCTCGACAATACAGGCGTTCACCCCGAGAGCTACGCGACCGCTAAGGAGCTTCTGAAAACAGCGGGTTACACCGACGAACAGATAAAGTCGGCGAAATTCAGCGACCTTGCCCAGAGAGTAAAACAGCTCGGCACAAAAGAGCTTTCTCAAAAGCTTAGTATAGGTCTGCCGACGCTTGACGACATCGTTAAGGAGCTCTCAAAACCCGGACGCGACCCGCGTGACGAAATGCCCAAGCCTATGCTTCGTTCGGATGTGCTCGATATCAAGGACTTAAAGGAAGGTATGGAGCTTACGGGCACAGTGCGCAACGTTATCGACTTCGGCGCGTTTGTGGATATAGGCGTTCACCAGGACGGACTGGTGCACATCTCCCAAATCTGCGATAAATTTATAAAGCATCCGTCACAGGTGCTTAAAGTCGGCGATATAGTAAAGGTAAAGATTATTTCGGTAGACATAAAGAAAAACCGAATCTCGCTTTCTATGCGCGACGTCAGCTCAAAATAACAGAGATACGCTAAGTTTATTTGGTTTTCGAAACGTTAAAAATTTTTTTGAAAAAAGACATGTTTTTACTTGACATTCGGTAACATTTTCGCTATAATATATATAGAATATTATATCAAAGGGCAAACCTGTTGAAAAGCAGGGACGCAAAGCTTGGTATCTAAGCGATTTTCGTATGATTGACCGGCCGCAGCTTTTATGGCTTGCGGTCGGTTTTTTGTATATTTTAAAATTAATCAGAATACAATGTAAACGATATGTTTATTAAGGTAATTTATGAAAGGAGCGAGAACAATGAAAAAAGTATTATCATTTTTTCTTGTGTTATTAATGCTTACGAGCGTTGTTTCCGTTCAGTTTTACGCCGCTGAAGGCGAAAATACGGTAAATATTACCGAGGACGGTAATTACACTCTCGACGAGAACGACTATGACGCCGTAACTATTGACGGCGTATCAGGAAAAATCACTCTCGAGGACGCGGGAGTATTTTCCGTTGGACGTTCCGCTATTCTTGTAAAGGGCGGCTCAAACGTTACATTCGTTTTAAAGGGACACACCACTATCGAGGCGGACGCGAACGCGTATTCCTGCGGTATCGAGGTTGAGTACGGTTCGTCGGTTACATTCGAGGGAGAAGGTACTCTTAACGTAACAGGCGGAAAATGGGGCGCGGCTATCGGCTCCTACGGCACAGATACAAATATTCCCGAAAACGAGCGCGTTAAGGTCGGCGAGATTACAATAAACAGCGGTAATATCAACGCTTTCGCGGGACGCAGAGGCGCGGGTATCGGCGCGGGCTACCACGTAAACGGTAATATTGTTACAATCAACGGCGGCGTGATTCACGCGTACGGTAACGAGTGCGGCGCGGGTATCGGCTGCGGTTACGGCACGAGCGGCGGCGCTATCGGCACAGCGGCTGTAGGCGAATACGATTCGGGTAAAATCGTTATTAACGGCGGCGAGGTTTACGCGGCTACAGCGTGGAACCAGAGCTTTGATATCAGCGATCTCGCGGCGCTCAACGCGAGCGACCCCGGTTCATTCGCGGCGGGTATCGGCGGCGGTTACGGCGCTTCGGCTTCGGATATTGAAATCAACGGCGGTACAATTATCGCTATCGGCTCCTGCGGAGGCGCGGGAATCGGCGGTGGACGCGGAACGAGTAAGACCGCTCAGTACAATAAAGACGCGTACAAAGTAAACATAAAGATTACGGGCAACTCAAACGTAACGGCTATCACGGCCGATAACAGAGCTAAAGAAATCAACAGCGGCGGCGCGGCTATCGGCAGCGGACGCGGAACTCACACAGGCGGCACAATCAAGATTACAGGTAACGCGAAGGTAACGGCTATATCGGCTACTCAGGCTCCCGCAATCGGAGCGAGCAAGCAGAAATCTCCCGTAGACGGCGCTATCCCTGTTGCCGAGTTGATTGAAATCGGCGACGGTGTTGAGCTCTTCGCGGTAAGCGCGGGCGCTTACGCGGTGGATAAGGACGCTGCTTCCTTCTCGATTAACGATAATTATTTCGGAAGCTCCGACAGATACTTCTTTGGTGAGGATGCTGTCGCTATTACAGGCACAGAGAACATAAAGGCAGAAAGCACAAAGAGCGAAAAGGACGGTTACACCGTTCCCGCGGGCACTGTATCTCTCTGGGCTAACATCAAGAAGGCAGAAATAAAAGACGACGAGAACGAAGGCGGTTCTCAGGGCGCGGGTATAAATAAGGGCAACCTCAAAATCATCGCTCCTCTCGCTATGGCTCTCAGATTTGAGAACGGCGGAGTATTCTACAGCGGCGATGAGGCAGAGGTCGATTACGACAAGGAATACTGCTTCCAGATGTGCAGTGTTGACTGGAGCACAAGAGATACAAACGGCGAAAAGAAGATTCACAAGCCTTACGAGACCTTCTATCCCAACGACACCGCGTGGAATCATTCGAGCCACGGCGTATACGAGGACGAAACAAAGGGACTCAGAGGCACCGTAGTTTATCGCTTCGAGGTTTCCACAACAGCCAAAAGACCGAGCTTTGACGAAGCTGAAAGAAAGTTTATCGTTCCCGCTAGAAACGCGGTTCTGAGAACTGACGTTAACAAGTGCTTTATGGCTTATCGCTTTAAGTTCAGCAAGGGCGATTATAATAAGCAGACAGGTATTGACAAGGTTGTTTACGACACAGGCAAGGAACACGTGAATACGCTCGAGGACTTCCGTTACAACAAGCCCCTTGAGTCGCTTTCGGTAAACCTTCCTCTCGGTTCGACAGTAAGCGCGAACGCTTATAAGAACTACGAGAAAATCGGAGACGCGGACGTATTTATTGAGATTGACTCCGAGCACACCGACCGTTGCTATACCGATTGGTTCTGGCCATATTAATAACACGTACAAACAGATAATTCACGGGGCTGGTTCAATAGCTTTGAACCGGCCCCATATATAATTAGAAACAAATTCATTTTATGTCAGCAAGGAGATTATTATAATTTCCGTTTACGCCTTAACCGCCCACGTTAAGGCTGTAATTATCTTTATTGTGGGCGGAAAGGCTATGGAAGTTTGATGAAATTAAAGATATGCTCCCTGTTTTTAGCTGTTGTTTTTATTTTTTCCTTATGCTCCTGTATGGGCGTTGACCCTAACGTAAAGCAAAAGGAAACAAAGTCGGCTGAGAAGTATCAGGTAGAAACAGAGGGAGATAATTCACAGACCGAGCTCGAGGGCTTTCACGCGTACGGCGACGGCTTCACAAGCCCGCTTAGTGTAAAGGGCGTTAAGGTTGACGTAGAATACTACGCGCTCAGGGGATATGAGCTTTCGTTTATGATGGCTCAGACTGATTTCAAGTCTGTGAAGGGCATTTCGCTGGACGCTTTAACACAGTACGTTTTTTGTCATGTGTATTTTGAAAATCTCTTTGAGATAACGAATAAAATGACAGATTACCGCCAGGCGACGTTAAAGCAGCTTAACTCTGTACTTAAAAAACATTTCGGAGAAACAAAGGTTGATTTTAAGAAATCCCAGTTATATAATAAAGCTAAGAAGAAATTTGAAATGTGGGTACCCGAATACGGTACAAACGTTTACTACAGAATTGACGCCGCCGACGCGAACGGCTCAAAGGTAAAGATTATAACCACGTTCTTTAAAGAGCTTAAAAAGACGACTAAGCTCGGCAGAACGACTATAACCGTTGAGGTTAAGAAAGGAAAGCCGATTATTTCATCGTTGGCAACGGGATAAAAATGGATAAGGATATCGCGACTCTTGAGTCTGAAAACAAACGTCTTATCAACACATTGAGAAAAGCCAGAAATCAGCTCGGCGAGCTTCAGAAAACGCTCGATTCGCTGAGTGATTTGCTCGAGGAGAGAAACGAAGGCCACGTCACCGAGGACGACGTAAAAAATCTGTTAAAAAAATATTCGGGACTTTAATATTTGACGCGTTTAAGTTATGATAAAGAAACTATTTGATCGGTACAATTCTAACATAAAGTTTAATAAAGGGGGAGTGATCCCCCTTTTAGGCGTTTCGCTGATTATTTTTGTTATGACCTTGGCGATTTATTATGTCGCCGACTATGTAACTGTTGATTACGCGCGTGAGTCGGGGCTTTCCAACTGGGACTACGGCTACACCGAGCGCGTCGGAAAAGTTCCCGACGCTGAACTGAGGATTTTGAATAACCAGAATCCCGTCATTATGGAAAAAGCGGTCAAGCGAAGTAACATATATCTGGTAAAGAGCTTAGAGCCGTCCGATAAAATCCGAAATCTTGTTGTAAAGACGGATTATTCCCCGATAATGATAAAAATCAACGGGCGTATCGTATACGATAACCAGTATAAAACCGCGCGGTACGTGGGCAATTGCTATAACTCCGTCGAGCTTCCGAGCAGCACGTCCGAGCAGGTCGTCGAGGTCTTTATGAAGCTTCCGTTTTCGGTTCGCTTTGAGGCTAAGCTTTCAAACGGAAAAAGCTCGGCGTTCGCTCCGTGGCTCGGCTTCTGGCTGGGAGCTTTAATCACGCTTACAGGGATTGCGGGAGCTGTTGTTTTTTGTGTTGTTTCGATAAGGAAAAAGAAGCTTTTGCGTTCGCTTACGCTGGCGGCTCTGACTGCCTTTATCGGCGCGGTTATAGCAGTTCAAAATCTGCCCGAGAATTCGTATCTATTTAACGCTCCGATAATTATGAATATCAGCACGGCGTTTTCACAATTTGTTTTTGTTATAGGACAGTTGTGCGTAATCGCGTGGCTGAAAAGAAGAAAAAATCTTGCCGCGGCGTCCTTGTTCGCGGGAGCTGTAAGCGTTCTAGCGATAATTTTCGCGTTTACGCCCGAGTTTTTCGCCGTGTCCGTGTGGGCGGCGACCGCGGCGCTTCTCGCTTCGTCTGTTTTTATGTGCTTCAACGCGGCTAAAAATGTTTACAGCAGAACCCAGTACGCGACGCCCGTGTTCACCGTTTGCGCCTACTACACAATAGTTACCGCCTTCAGCGGATTTTTCCTCTTTACACGAAACCTTAAGATGTATCTCTTTACTCTTTCGGTTCCGTCGTTTGTTGTTGTCGGCGTGCTAGCGTATATTTTTATCAGCGATTACCGCTACAAAAATAAAAATAGCGAGCTGAGAAAGGAAACAATGCGCTACGGCGACTCGGTAGATAATATTTCCGTTTTTATTCACAATATGCTTTCCTGCAAAAACGAGGAAAGCTTCTACAAAACCGCGGTGGACGAGGTGTGCGCTCTGCTGAGAAAGTACAAGGAGTCCTACAGCGACGTAAAATTCGGACTCGGTATAAAAACCGACGACGGCTACAATGAGATAATAAACGGCGGAATTGAGGACTGCCGTTACGATTTGATAGAGGAATCCGCGCTTAAAGCGGATAAGGGCTGTCTTTTTTCAGATACGTTTTTCGACTACATTCTTAAAAAAGGAAAAAGCGTTTACGCTGTAATCCATTTCGAAAATCTGAAAGACGGGCTGGATTTGTTTTTTGACAGTATGATAGAGGCGGCTTACTGCGGTCTGGAAATCGCTTTTGAAAAGGCCTGCGACTCGCTTAACAGCCGTGAAATTGATATCATATTCGCCGAGCTGGCGCTGAATACCGAAATTGACAACGGCTATTCTCCCGACCACCTCGAGCATATCGGTCAGTATTCTTATGAATTGTGCAAAAAGCTTAGTATGAGCGAGGAGGAATCGAGTCTGATTTCGCTCGCCTCAAAGCTTCACGATATCGGAAAAATCGCTATTCCGAAAACAATTCTCAACAAGGAAGGCAAGCTCACCGCTGAGGAACAGATTATCGTTTCCAGCCATTCGGAATTCGGGTATCTTATTTTGTCCGCCTACAAGGACGACCCCTTGCTCGATACCGCGGCTCAGATAGCGAGATATCATCACGAAAGATTCGACGGCTCGGGCTCCAACGGTCTCGCGGGAGAGGATATACCGATTTGCGCCAGAATTACAACAATCTGCGATGTGTATGACGCTCTGGTTTCCAAGCGCGCGTACAAGCAGGAATGGAGCGTAGACAGAGTGCTTAATTATATCGAGGACAACTCGGGAACGATTTTTGACCCCGAGCTTATAAAACCGTTTAAGGAAATAGTTCTTGGTAAGTGATTTAAAGGAAAGGCGGGATTTTAATGTCGGAAAAACAGAATAATGCCGCTGATAATACGGGCAAAAGGAAAAAACTCGGAAAGCTTGTTATTTACCGCAGATTTAAATGGTATCATATTCTCGCGGCGGTAATCGTGCTGCTTGTAGCGTCTTTGTTTATAGGCTGGCACATTAAACCTTCGCGGGTGATGAATGTCGCGGTTCTGGATAAAACCGTTCTTTCCTACGCTGAGGATGACGATATCGTCAAGGATACGGTGTACAGAAAGCACCAGGGACTGTTCTGGATTCTGAATCAGCAGAAATATATAAAAACCGACGGAACGGCGTATGATTATAAACAGGATTATTACGGGCCTAAGCTTAACGACGAGGGAGAGGCAGACAAGGACGTAAAGCTCAAAAGCATAAAGACAAAGCCCGATTTGCTCTATCTTGCCGACGCCTACGGTCTGGGAAACGATACATACGGGTATTTTAACGGAGGCTCTCCGAAAAACGCGGGAATCTCCAATGACGATTTGTCGGTCATAACCTACGCTTACGGAAGCGGAGCGCCGATTATAGGCGAAACGACGCTTTTCAGTTCTCCGCTGTCCGACTCGGTTTACTCACAGCTTACGTCGTTATTCGGCGTTACTCCGAAAAAATGGATAGGCAGATATATCGTCGATTTGGAGGATTTTACCGACATTCCCGACTGGGCTCCTCCGATGTATGAACAGCAGGAGGGCGTTGAGTGGCGCTTTACAGGCCCCGGGATACTTCTCGTTTCCTCAGAGGGCAAGATTATTATACTTGAACAGAATACGGATTTCAGCTCAAAGGACTTGCTGAAAATCTATATAAACGATAAGTACAAAAGCGAATTTTCAGGCTGCGCGGACTGCGATTTCTACAACTGGTTCGAGCTTGTTGACGCAAATTACGGTACGGAAACTATCGCGACATTTGATTTTGACCTTAACGCAGTCGGAATGGAGAAAATCAAGGAAATCTCAAAAACTCCGCGTTTTCCCGCAATTATCCGCAAGAGCGAGAAAAACCGTCCTCCCGTCTATTTCTTCTCGGGAGATTTCAACGATTATGTAAACGGCGACAGATACGGAAGATTTCTGTTTGCCAACCAGTTATTTAAAATTTTGTCCTTTGACAGACAGGGAGATATTTCTAACTTCTACTGGAATTTTTATAATCCCCTTATGAGGAATATCCTCGATAAAACCAACAGTACCGAGTATGTAAAGGATAACGACAAGCATATGGAGATTTCGCGTGTTAACGACAAAAAGCTTCAGGTGCTTGAGGACAAAAAGTGGAAAACAATCAACCTTAAGGCTGCCGCGGTAAACGCGAATTCACCCGGAGAGAAAATGTACTCGAGGGATTTGACCTATTACGAGAAGCTGGTTAAAAACGCCTCTGAGCTCGGAGCTAACTGTGTGGCGGCAAAGGATTTGCTCCCGCCCGAGTTCTACACCGCCGTGAGCAGGTTTAACTCCTCCTCCAAGAACAAAAAGCTCTATATTATGCAGACGATTACTCCCCCCGAGGGACTTAGCGCTAAGGATTATATGACCGAAAGCGGGCTGTCCGCGTGGAAAAAGCGAATCGAAACCGTGTTAAAGGCAATTCACGGCGACGGCGCGGCAAAGGGCGAAAAGCTTGGAGAGGCTTCGTATTTCACCGACGTTTCCGCCTATCTTCTGGGCGTTACGGTTGACCCGAAGCTTACTCAGGAAGCGTGCTCACAGCTTGAGGACGCCGACTACTCCTACAGCGGGAAATATACTCTGACAAAAAGCTCCGTAAGCGGACTGGCGGCGTATCTTTACGATACGGTTGAGAAAACCTCCAAGTCAAAATACGGATATTTTACCCTCGCTTCAGTATGTTCAAGACTCGATATGATATCGGGATTGAGCTTCTCAAAGGAAAACGGCTACGTTTTTTCCGATATAACGAACGACGAATGCGCTCAATACTGCTTCAGCGATGTGAGATACGACAGAAACGTTGTCGCGAATAACGCAAAGTACTCGAAGGATGTGTACGAGAGAACCTTATTAACTTTACAGGAGGTCAGCTCCGTGCTTAATAACGTCGTATTATCGGCGTTGAGCTTCTCGGACGTGAATTCGGTTTATTCTCAAGGCGCGGTTACAGAAGCGGAGCAGGGAAGAAGGCTTGTGAACGCTTTAGCGGCGGTAAGGGACAGCGGCTGTCTTGGCGCGGTAGTCTATGACCTTAACGACAGCTGGGCTGAGGTCAGCGATAATATGAAAACCTTTACCTCGTCCGAGAATAACGCGTATATCTGGCACAACACCTGCGATGAAAAGCAGATGACGGGTGTAGTCGCTATGGAAGCCAAACAGCCCGACAAGGTCGGATTGGTTTTAAGCGACGACGATATCGTACAGGCGGTATCTATGTCCTCAAACGCGGGGTATATGTACATTACTATTCAGCTTTTTAAAGAGCTTAACTATAAAAAGAAGGCTATGTTTGTGGGCTTGGATACGTTCCAGCGCAACGACGGCGAGTATTATTACGCCAAGGGCTTTACTCCAAACTCGCTTTCGGGTATGGAGTATGTGCTTCGGTTTGACGATAAACAAAAGGCGTCGCTTAACGTAATAAAGAGCTACGACCGTTCAAAAAACAATTCAGCCTTTACAAAGGAAAGCTATAAGGCGAGATTTAATAAGGTTTCAAACCTTACCTACGGGGGCTTTAATACATATGACAGCCAATTCTACCAGACAGGCTCGACAATTTACGTAAGACTGCCGTGGACGTGGCTTAATGTGTACGATCCCTCAAGAAAGCTTGTAATAAACGATAAAAACTTCGGCGAAAAGGCTAAAACCACTACCACGAACGGAATGCTTGTTTCCGTTATGATAGGAGAGAGAAGCTCGGGAGATTTATTCTACGGCTTCCCCAAGAAAAAGCATGACCCGAGCTATAAGCTGTTCAAGCCCGCGTCGTGGGAACAGGTTGAATATGAAATCAGAACAAAGGACAGCTTTAAGATATTAAGTAAATTTTATTCGGAGAACTGATGAAAGTAGAACTGATAAGCGTAATCGCTTTGCTTTTGTGTCTGTCTATTATCGGAATAGAGTATATACTTCATTACAGACTAGCCGAGCAACAGGACGAACACAGCATACGTGAACAGAATATGACTCGTCGAATGACAATCCGCGTCGACGGTATTTTGCGCGCGCCTACGAGTTCGTGCCTTGAAAGCGAGCTTCACGCTATGTCAGAGGATATCGGAGATGATTTTGAGGCGTATGAAATCGCCGTAAATATACTGCGGGAATTAAAAGAAAAACGCGGCGACGAAAAAATAGATCGCTTAACAACGGCTTTGCAAAACGAGGTCGATCCCGTCAGGATCTACGCGAAAATGCTTGAGAGCGGAGATGTGTACCACAAGGGCTACGCTATGCGCAGACTCGCCGATTTAGGCGCTGAGGAGTTCAGGGACAAGATGATTGAAGGGCTTGAGAGCAAGAACCGCGACCTGTGCTACAACGCGGCTATGTCTCTGGCGCAGTTCGGCGACGTCGAGCATGTTTCCGATTATTTAATGAGTATAGAGGACGACCGCCTTTACTCGGGCAGAATTATTAACGAGTTTTTTGATGATTTTAAAGGTAGCCGCGCTGAGCTCGCGGAAAGCCTTTTTGAAAAATGCAACGATTATATGAAAAGCACGATTATCAAGGCGCTCGTTCCCTACAAGATAGAGGAGTTCCGCCCGATGTATCTTGAAGGCTACGCGGGTAAGAATTTCGGTATGAAGGTTGCCTGCATAAAGGCTATAGCCGCGTTCGGAAATCCCGAGGACGAACAGCTTTTGCAAATCGCCGCTCAGGATAAAGAGTGGGTTATACGCGCCGCGGCGATAAGAGGACTTTCGCTGCTTGAAACGCCGAGCGCCTTAAAGAGCGTAAAGAACGCTTTGCGCGATAAAGAGTGGTGGGTACGCCAGACCGCCGCGAACGCTATCACGAGCATGGATATTTCCCCGAGCGATCTGGAGGATATCCTGGGCGGTTACGACCGCTTCGCCGCCGACGCTGTCAAGGCGGTACTGTACAAAAAGATTGACAGTCTAAACTAAACGAAAGGGGGATAACTATGACATTTCTAAACGCTGTTCGAAGCTTTATTATAGTATTTAACTATTTCTGTATGGCTTTTACAATTCTGCTCAGTATTATATATATTATCCAGATGTTCGTTTCGCTGTTCAGAGTTCGAAAAAACTATAGTAAGAACTTTTCCGACGACTACCTGCGTTATGTCGACTCCAATAATCTTCTGCCTATTTCGCTGATTATCCCCGCTTTTAACGAGCAGGAGAATATTGTCCAGAATATCCGCTCGCTTATGAAGATAAATTACCCCTGCTATGAGATTTTAGTCGTAAACGACGGCTCGACCGATAAAACGGGCGAGCTTGTAATAGACGCGTTTGAGATGCATCCTATCGAAACCGCGATACGATACCAGATCCCCACAAAAAACATAAGGGGAGTTTATTTCAGTAAGAAATACCCCAATCTTCTGTTTGTGGATAAAGAAAACGGCGGAAAATCAGACGCCCTTAACGCGGGTATAAATATTTCCTCCTATCCGCTTTTTACTTGTCTTGACGCCGACTCGCGCGTTGAGAAGGACGCTCTTTTAAAACTCTCCGTTGAGTTTATTAAGGACTCGAGAACTGTTGTCGCGGGCGGAATCGTCCGTATCGCTAACGGCTCAAAAATCGTGGACGGCGAGTTAAAGGGCTTTTCTATGCCTAAAAAGCTTATCGAGAGATTTCAGATTGTCGAATACTACCGTTCGTTTTTGTCGGGACGAGTATTCTGGAGCGCAACAAACTCGCTTTTGATCGTATCGGGAGCGTTCGGTCTTTTCCGTAAACAGACGGTAATCGACGTGGGCGGATATAAGCCCAACACAATCGGAGAGGATATGGAAATAGTCGTCCATATCCACAGATATATGAGAAAGCATAAGAAAAAATACAAGGTCGTTTTTAACGAGCTTTCGGTTTGCTGGACGCAGGGCCCGATGTCCTTTAAGGATATAAGAAGTCAGCGCAGACGCTGGCAGATAGGGCTTATGGACACTTTGATTTCCCACAGGGTAATGACGCTTAACCCGCGGTACGGAGCGGTCGGTCTGCTTTCAATGCCGTACAACTGGATTTTTGAATTATTCGGAGCGCTGATTGAGGTAATCGGATATTTCCTGATACCCTTCTCGCTTATTATGGGCGAGCTTAATATGTTCTTCTTTGTTATGTACTTTTTGCTCGCGGTAATGCTCGGAGTTATACTCTCCGAGGGAAGCCTTGTGCTCGAGCAGTACACCCACCGCGCCGCTATGACGGCAAGACAGAGTATATCTATTTCCGTTTACGCTATTTTCGAGAATTTCGGCTACCGCCAGATTATTACGCTTTTCCGCGTCGAGGGTATTTTAAAATATCGGAAGCTCAGAAAAACCTGGGGCAAAATCAAACGTAAGGAGTTCGAACAATGAAAAAATATGTCCTTACTATCCTCGCTACGCTCTGCGTGCTGTTTTTGCTCGCGCAAACAGGAATACTGGCTCCGTTCGGCATAAAACAGCTTTCGTTTATGAGGCGGAGTGATAAGAGAAAAACCGTTTCGGATTCGGTAAACGAGGAATTCAACGATACAGTTAACGACTTGAGCTACCGCTTTAAAGCCGAGGGCGAGAACTTTTTTGTTTACAAAAACGGTGAATGGAAAAAGATGTTTATGACAGGCGTAAATATCGGAGCGTCCGAGCCCGCGCTTTTCCCCGGAGATCTTACGATTACTTACGATACCTATTTCAGCTGGTTCAAAAAAATCAGCGCTATGAACGCTAACTGTATCCGAGTTTATACGATTATGCGCCCTCAGTTTTATCTGGCGCTGAACGATTTTAATAAAAAGGCGAAAAATCCGCTTTATCTGTACCAGGGCGTATGGGTAAACGAGGAGGATATCGAACGGCTCGGCGACGTTTACGCCGAAAACGAGAAAATACTGAACGATTTTAAAAAGGACGCCCTTACGGCGGTTGACGTAATCCACGGCAAAGCGGTAATCCCCGAAGCCGCGGGAAAGGCGTCGGGCTCGTATCATACCGACGTTTCGCGCTGGCTCGCGGGCTGGATCATCGGTATCGAGTGGGATCCCAATCTTGTTTTGAATTCCGATAAACAGCATTCAGACAAGAGGGAATACGACGGTAAATATCTTTATACCCAGGCGGCGACTCCCTTCGAGGCCTTTTTGTGCAGAGTCGGCGACGCTGTTGTCGAGCACGAAACCGTCAAATATAAGTATCAGACTCCGATAGCGTTCACAAACTGGATAACCACCGACCCTCTGAGCCACCCCAACGAACCGCATTACGACGAGGATAAGGCGACCGTCAACACCGAGAACATTAAGTTCAGAAATCTCGGAGCGGGAATGTTCGCCTCCTACCATATTTATCCCTACTACCCCGACAGCCTTAATTTCCAGGTGGACTATCTGAAAAACCTGAACGAAAACGGCGATGTGGATACATACACGGCTTACCTTAAGGATTTGAAGCTGGTTCATACAATGCCGATTCTCGTAGCGGAATTCGGTATTCCGACCTCGCGCGGAATGGGACACGAGAGCGTTATGGGCTACAACCAGGGAAAGGTTGACGAAAACGCTCAGGGCGCTATGATTATCGATATGTTTGAGTCGATTCACGATACAGGCTACGCGGGCGGGCTGACGTTTACGTGGCAGGACGAGTGGTTTAAAAGAACGTGGAACAACGTTATGTTTGATATCGCCGACCGCCGTCCCTTCTGGAGCAATATCCAGACCACGGAGCAGTGCTTCGGAATAATGGCGTTTGACCCGGGTAAAAAGCGCTGTCTTTCCTATCCCGACGGAGATTTATCCGAATGGGACGGAGCAGACCCGATTTCAAAAACCAAGGACGGAACGCTTTACGCTATGAGCGACGAGCGGTACCTGTATCTTATGGTAAAAAGCGATAAATACGATTTCAACAACGATACGGTATATATTCCTATCGATACAATAACAAACCAGGGAAACAAAACCTCCTCGGAATATCATCTTGAGTTCGATAAGAGCGCGGATTTTCTGATTAAGCTTCACGGCGCTTCCGACTCGCATATTTTTGTAGACCGCTATTACGACGCGTTCAATTATTACTTCGTCGAGTCGAGAACGCTTTCGGATTTCCCCGTCCCCAAAAAAGCGGACAAAAAGAACAGCGGTGTTTTTGACAGAATGATGATGTGCTACGGCTACAATATGAAAATCAAGGGTACGGGAGATGAGATTCCCGACAGAGCCTACGAAACGGGAATGCTTCTTTACGGTAACGGTAATCCCTCCTCCAAGGAATACGCCTCGCTGACTGATTTTTGTTACGGAGAAGGCGGCGTAGAGCTGAGAATCCCGTGGCAGCTTCTCAACGTTATGGACCCGTCCGAAAAACAGCAGATCGCCGATTTCTGGGAGGAGCAGGTAATAACCTCTCAGAGCTATAAGTCTTTCTCGCTCGGCTTCGGGCTTCAAAAAAGCGACGAAAAGCTCAGCGTTAAGCTAAACGGCGATTACAGCTACAAGAGCTGGACAATGCCGACCTGGCACGAAAGATTAAAGCCCTCCTACAGCGAGCTTCAGAAGTACCTTAAAAAGTACAGAGAGGAAAAACAGTGATGAAAAAGACGATTGCTTTCGCGCTTGTTATTTTGACGGTTTTTTTCTCGGTGTCGTGCGGTAAGAATAACAGCGCTGAAAAATCAAAGTTCGTAAAGCTTGCTTCAGCGGGTGCTCTTAGCGTACCGTATGTCGCGTACGGCGACGGATATTTTTATCGCAGAGCCAAGGGCAATACGGGAGAGCCCGTTTATATAAAGGGCGTAAATATGGGACTTACCGAGCCCGAAACCGACTTGAACAACCCGAACACTACCTACGAAACCTTTTCTCTCTGGTTTAAACAGATTGCCAAGATGAACGCGAACACGGTGCGCGTATTCACGGTTATGAACCCGAATTTTTACCGCGCGCTGGACGACTATAATAAAGCCCATAAAAAATCACCTCTTTATCTGATTCAGGGAATCTGGTTCAGCGAGGATTTGATGTATAAGCTTACCGACGCGCTCGAAAGCGATGAAATCCTGATTTCCGCCTTTAAGCGCTCCGTGAGAGAAACGATTGACATAATACACGGCTCAAGCAGCTATACCTCCTACGGGGAGTTTAACCCCGCCGTTTACGACCGCGACGTTTCAGGCTATACGCTCGGTTATATTCTGGGGCTTGAGTATCCCGCGGAGTTTGTAAACGAAACGAACGCCTCTCACCCCGACAAAACCGATTTTAAAGGAAATTATCTTTATACAAGCGATAAAGCCTCGCCGTTCGAGTACTTTTTGTGCGACGTAGGCGATACGCTGATTTCCTACGAAACAGATACTTACTCGAGCCAGCGCCCTGTGGCGTTCCTTAATTGGCAGACGCTCGATACAATAAAGCACTCCTCCGAGCCCTTCCCTGAGGAAGAAGACTCTCAGAGCGTAAACACAGAGAATATTATCGCAAAAAAGGGGTATAAGGCTAAGCTTTTCGCGGCGGTTGACGTTTATCCGTATTATCCCGAGTTTATGAATCACCAGAAGGAGTATACGAGCTCAAAGGATAATTATTCAGCGTATTTAAAAGACCTTAAAAAGCAGTATTCCGTTCCTCTGCTCATAGCCGAGTACGGGCTTTCCACCACCAGAGCGACAGCTCATCTCGGAATAAACGGTTATCGGCAGGGCGGACTTAACGAGGAGGAACAGGGAAAGCTTGACGCGCGGATGACCGAGGATATATATAAGGCGGGCTGTTGCGGAGGTCTGCTGTTTTCGTGGCAGGACGAATGGTTCAAGCGCACGTGGAACACCGATATGTATTATCCCGACAAGCCTCAGCTCAGAACCCGCGACCAATCCTCAGCCGAACAGGGCTACGGTCTGCTTTCCTTTGACGTTTCCGACACCTTTCCCGACGGCGACATCTCCGAGTGGACGCGCGAAACGGGAATAGGAAAATCGAGAGTCTGCGCGAGGTTTGACGCCGACTATCTTCATCTGCTCGTTACCTTGCCCGAGGATTTCGATTTTGAGAAGGACGAGTATTTTATCCCGATCCAGATTACGGGAGAGGGGAGCAAAAAAGCCAAAAAACAAAAGCTGAGCTTTTCCGATCCTACAGACTATCTTTTACAGATTAACGGCAAGGACAATACCCGTTTGCTTTGCGACGCTTACCGCGACGTTTATTATTATAAATATGCCGTTTTGAAGGGAGTTTTCGGCAAGGACAAAAAGCCTTACAAAAAGAACAGCGGAAGCTACAACAATATAAATACCTACGTTTCAAACGAAATGTATCTGCCCGACGAGGACAAAACTATTCCGCCTCAGGGCATAGAAGCGGGAAAGCTTCGGTACGGAAACGCGAATCCCGACTCGGACGGCTTCGATTCGCTCGCTGACTTCTGTTTGAGTAAAAACAAGCTTGAAATACGGCTTGCGTGGTATCTTCTCGGAGTAAAAAACCCGAGAACAAAAGCGTGTATCGCCGAGTTAAAGGGGAAGGAAATAAAATTCACAACCTTTAAGTCAATAAAGCTCGGAGCGGGAAAAAGCGGAAAAATAACGCTTTACGACACAGGCTTTAACGGCGTGAAAAAGCCGGATATTAAGCCGAGGCTGAAAAAGTCTTATAAGCTTATGTCGGAAGCTTTCAAAAAAATACAATAGCTTTGACCTGTTGTATTTCACTTTTTGAATATCTTTACAATCGGAAGATGTTATTATACAATTAAAAAAATAGTTATTTGTGAGGAGGAAAAATTATGAAAAAACTATTATCAATCGTTTTAGCTGTTTCTATGTTGCTTTCTGTAATGTCAGTAACGGTATACGCGGCGAACAACGGGACTAAAGAATACGACAACGAATCAATAATGGGCTATTATTCGGGTATTTCGCTTATTGAAACCGACGGAAAAGGCAATATTAAAACAGAGTTTGACGAAACGTACGGCTATGAAAAGGAGGTTTCTACTCCGATTTATTCAAACGACGGTGTAAAAAAGCTCGACGGCGTAAGCTACGACAAGGGCACAAACACACTGACCTTGACAAACCTGAATGCGTCTGACAAAATACTTCACTACTGCGCTATGGGCGACGATTTTAAAATAAATATCGTCGGCAGATGTTCGCTCGGACAGCTCCGCGCCTACGCTTTTTACTGGAGCTCAGCGGTCACGTTTACGGGCAGCGGTACTCTGGTTATCAACAAGGATAAGCTTTTTGATTTAGGCTTCGAAAACTATTCGAGCGGTACCGCGTCGGTTATAACGTTCGACAAGGAAGTAAATGTAACTATCAGCGGAACAGATAAGGCTGTAGCGGTAAAATCAAGTACGGCTGAGTCGGTGGATAAGGTCTTTAAATTTAACGCCGATTGCAAGGCGGACATATCGGGCGAGAGCAATTACGCTGAGAACCCCTCGATTGCAAACGGCTACAGTATCAACAAAACCCTTGAACCCGATTATATCGGACCGAAGGCTAAGTGTCTTAAAGACCCCGACGGCATTTACGTTATGGGGGACAGCACCACAACAGACAGCAGCGGCGTCGAAAAGAAAGGCCACTGGGTAAATAAGCTCGTTTACTCAAAGGCTCTCGGCCTTTATGTGCCCGCTCCGTTTTCTGACGGCAGAGTGCACAAGAACGTCTACCCCGGCGACGAGGATTACGATGATTATGTCAAGGCTGAGGGTACGCTCTACAACACCGAAAAGCGTTATGTCAGCGCTACCCTGCGCAAGATGACGGACAAAAACGGTAAGGTTTACGTTTACGGCGAAGTATGGGACAAGGAAAAAACGAATGTTGTCGCTACATACGAGGAAATCTCCGACGTAAAGGGCGCGTATGTATTCAAGACTGTAAAGGAAGGCGAAGACGCTGAGAAGTTCGCGGAAAATCTTTCCTATGCTCCCGAGGAGCTCGTTCCTATCGGAGAAAACGTTTATTATGACGCTTCCTATGTCACAGGCATATTTGTAAAGGAACTCGATATGGACAGCGACCACCTCGGCGTTCTCGTAAAGAGCAAGGACGACCCCGACGGTATTTACTTTATGACCGAGGGCAACCGTTACGAGAACTTCGGAGAAGAAAACGAAAAAAAGATTCCCACCCGCTGGATAAAAAAATATATTTATCTCAAAAAGTACGACATATATATTAACGACTCCGATTTCGCGGATTACGGCACTCTTGAAATGGACTACGACGATTTTGATACCTCGGGCTACATTCTCGAAAGCGAGGACGCCGATTCGGTTTATAACAAGGGCAAAGTTGATTACGTTTACGGCGGCTTCTATAAGGATAAGAACGGAAAAAACTATATTTGTGAAGTAGATTATTCTTCGGAGGGTGAGAACAAGCTCGTGGTTTATGATTACGAGGAATTCCCCGAGCTCAAAACCGCCAGTGAGCAGAAATATATCTGTATTCCCGTATCGGGCGTTGACGGCAATTCGCTTACACGCGTATATGTCCGCAAAAACATAGAGGGCGAGAGCAATTTCTATATCAACGACAAGGATTTCAAATTTAACAACGGAGATGATACGACTTCTTCCGACACAATGGCAATAGGCAAGTCCTCCGATACAGAGAAAAAGGCTAACCCCGTAACCGTTAAGACGGCTGTAAAATCTGTTAAGGCAAAGGCGCTCAAGAGCAAGAAGCAGACCGTAAAGCCCCTTACTATCAAAAAGAATCAGGGTAAGGTAACAGTTACTTACGTAAAGAAGGGTACGGCAAAGAAGCTTCAGGGCAAAGTTACCGTCAGCAAAAAGGGCGCGGTAACAATAAAGAAAGGCAAGTACTCCAAGGGAACCTATAAGATAAAGCTCAAGATTTCCGTAAAGGGTAATTCCAAGTATAAGGCTAAAACAATCACCAAAACAGTCACTGTTAAAATTAAATAAGAATGTTCAGGCTGCCGCGTTTTTAACGCGGCAGTTTGCGGTTTACAAAGGGCTTTTTTTAGTGTATTATTTAGGTAAGAAAAAGATGTACAAAAAGTATATCAAAAAAAGTGTTAGCAGGAGGACAAAATGGAACTTATACAGAGCTTTTCGGTAGACCATATGCGTATCGTACCTGGTATTTTTACGAGCAGAGTCGATTATTTGGGAGATTATTCGGTAACGACTTACGATATAAGACTAAAAAAACCAAACAGAGAGCCCGTTATAGACGTCGCGGCTATGCATTCTCTCGAGCATATTATCGCGACTTATCTGCGCAACGACCCCGAGTGGAAAAACGAGGTTATTTACTGGGGCCCTATGGGCTGTCTTACGGGCTTTTATCTGATTCTGAAGGGAAGCCGAGCTCCGCGTGAGATTTATGAGCTTGTGCTAAGGGCTTTTAAATCCGTAAACGACGCGGACGAGGTTCCCGGTACAACGCCCGAAAACTGCGGGTACTACCGTATGCACAACCTTGAAATGGCGAAATGGTACGGAAACGAGTTCGCTTCATATCTCGAAACAAACAAAGATAACGAAAAGATTTTTGAGTACCCCAGAACAGAACGGTTAGTGACGGACGACGGACAGAGCTTTTTCGATTCGTAACCGATTATTGATAAATTTGTATTTTCGAGAGGGATAAACTGAATGACTTTATACGACAGACTTATTGAAGAAAAAGACGATGAATATAAAAAATTCCAGGCGAAGCTTGTGCCCAATATACCGCCCGAAACTATTCTGGGCGTCAGAACTCCTAAAATGAGAAAAATCGCGGGAGAGGTTTTCAAAAGCGATTACAAAGACGAGTTTTTAAGCGACTTGCCTCATAAATACTACGAGGAAAATCTGATTCACTTTTTTGTGCTGGCGATGATCAAGGATTTTGACGAATGTGTTCGTCTGGTGGAGATTTTCCTTCCCTATATAGACTGCTGGCCCGTGTCGGACCAGGCGACTCCAAAATCATTCAAAAAGAATCATAAAAAACTTTTGCCGTATATAAAAAAGTGGATTTCGTCCCAGCATACTTATACGGCGAGATTCGGAATCCGTATGCTGATGAATGAATTTCTCGGCGAGGATTTCAAGGAAGAATACCTGGAGCTCGTCGCCTCGAAGAAAAGCGAGGAATACTATCTGAAAATGATGATTGCGTGGTATTTCGCGACAGCGCTCGCCAAGAGATATGACGAGAGCGTTAAGTACATTGAAGAGCGCAGACTTGACGAGTGGGTTCACAAAAAGGCTATTCAAAAGGCGGTAGAGAGCTACAGGGTAACAGATGAGCACAAAAAACACCTCAAAAGCCTCAGATAAAAGCGTACCGTTAAAAGAGCTTTGGAGGAAAAATGAGAAGAAGCGACAGAGAAATCACGGATATAAATACTATAAAGAAGTTCATTTCCAAACAGCAAATAATCAGAATCGGGTTTTACGATAACGGTGAAATTTATATCGTGCCTGTCAACTATGGGTTTGAATTTAAAAGCGGAAAGCTCACCTTCTATTTTCATGGCGCGAAATCAGGCAGAAAATATGAACTCGCGAAAACAACACCGAATGTAGGCTTTGAGATTGACGGAGATTATTCGCTTGTGCCGTCAGAAAAAGCCTGCGGCTATTCCGCCCTTTTTCAAAGTGTTACAGGTAACGGAAAGCTGACTTTAGTAAATGGCGAAGAAGAAAAAACAAAAGGGCTTAACTGTCTTATGCGGCAGACAGCGGATAAAGATGATTTTGAATACCCGAAACAATCGCTCGATTCAGTCGCGGTGTTCAGGCTTGAAGTGTACAAGTTTTCATGTAAAGGAAAAATCTGATTTGCTTAATATTCATACCTCAGAGTATGAAAGTTGATCCATAACGCGAAACAACAAAATCCGATTCAAGGAGGAACAGTTGTGACAAAATACAGCGAACAGGATTTAAAATACGCGGCCGAGCTTCGTGAGGAAATTCACAGGGAAGCCCTTAGAATCGTTCAAAAAACACGACCTCACATAACTCAGGTAATCGACCGCCACCCTGTCGAGGACTATTTTCAGGAGCACTGGGACTACCCGGGGACGTGGTATACAATAGTAGCGATTCCGTACGGCTACAAAAGCCGAAAGGCGCTTGTCGATACCATAGTCCGTGATACGCTTTCGGGAAGCTCTCCGACGCCCGATAATGTGTCCGCCAAACAACTGCGTAAAGCGGAAAACGAGAAGCTGAGCCGAAAAAGGCTGAATAATCAGCTCGACTCAAAGCCCGAGGGCTATCATGAGCTCTTTAAGGTAGAGTCAGATAAGAAAAACCAAAGCTTTTGCGCTGTAGGCGAGGACTGTGAGGGGCGGTATATCCTTGAGCGTTACGAGGAGTACAGCCTTGAAGGCGTCACAGGCTCGGCGGGCGAATACTACGTTCTGACCGATACGGAGTACAGGCGTTACCTGAGGCTTGCGCTTATAAACGGACAGCTAAAGCAGGAGGACTACGACCGCCTGACAGATGAGCCAAAGAAAGCGCCTAAGGAGGACGACGAATTCTATCGTCTTTTAGCCGAGTACCCCGATTTGGTAGTGGACTTCCAAATTGTTAAGGGCGGACAATACCTCGGTTACGAATCGCACCGCAGGGCGCTTGAATCCGCGTACGAAAAAATCCGCGGAAAATGCTGGAAGGGCAATCCCGACAAAGCCGAGGGCAAAACTATTCCCGTCGAGGAGATGTTCTCGTCAAATTATAAGAGAGGAAAGCTTAACTACAGAAAGGCTTTTTTGTATCCGCCTCATAGAAACAGCTACACGGGAAAGGATTTTACGCGCGTTAACGATACGCTCTTTCCGAACGGAACGGACGAGCTGGAGGTTTTTGAATGGGATACGGACTGGTCGGACTATTTTGACGACGGTCACGAGTGGTGGGGCGCGTTATGCCTGACGGTCTACGACAAAACCCTCGACCGCTTTGTCGTGATAATGGCTTCCGCGACCGACTGATTATTTTGAAAAAAATAAATTTTTATATACACGCAGAAAAAATATGTTGATATTAATATGGAATTTTCCGACGACAAGTGCTATGCGGGTAAAATGTGTATAGTTGAGGGAACCGTTGAGGATAACGGCGAGGTACTTGATGTCGGCGGAGAGATAAAAAATACATTCAGCAGCGGCGCTCCGACCGCCGAGGGCGCCGACGCCCACACTGTGCCCGTGCGGACGTTTCAGCCTTGTTGTTCCCGCTCTTAAAAAAGGCACAAACAAAAAGATATGGAAAAAGCTTAAGATAAATAAAAAGGGAGTAATTACCGTAAAGAAGGGTAAACTCACAAAAAAGCTTTATAAAATCAAAGTGCGGATCACCGCGAATGGCAACGATAAGTATAACCCTAAAGTAATAATAAAAACCGTAAGACTAAAAGTGAAATAATATGTATGAGGTATTAATAATCTCAGCGGATTAACAATCGAATAATAAAAAGCCCGCCTATGCCGCGATTTTCCTAAAGAGGAAAACTTAAGCGACACGGGCGGTTTCTTACGGTTTACAAAGCCCCGCTTTTGGTGTATGATTAATAAAAATCAGGATTCGCGGAGGATAAAGAATGAGTTTTTTGTTTGTGGCTCTCGGCGGCGCTTTAGGCGCTGTTGGAAGATACGCCATTAGCCTTATTCCGATAAAAACGGAATTTCCTGTACTGACGCTTATAACAAACATAATAGGAGCGGTAATTATAGGCTTTATAGTCGGTGTTGTCAGCAACAAAAGCGATGTTTCCGATAACGCGGTTTTGTTCTGGAAAACAGGAGTATGCGGAGGCTTTACGACATTTTCGACCTTTTCTCTGGAAGCGCTCACTTTGTTTGAAAAGAAATCATATTTTTTCGGGAGCGCTTATGTCGTATTGAGCGCGGGTTTTTGTATTCTGGGCGTTTTGCTCGGAAAAAGGCTCGCTATGCTGTTGAATTGAGTGTGGAAATAAAGCGTTAAACGAAGTGAAAAGTAATGAAAAGAATACAGAGTATAATAAGCCTGTTTCTCACATTTATGAAAATCGGGCTGTTTACCTTTGGCGGCGGTTACGCGATGATTCCTCTGATTCAGCGCGAGACCGTCGAGAATAAAAAGTGGATAAGCGACGAGGATATTCTTGATATAGTAGCGATTGCCGAGTCAACCCCGGGGCCTATCGCCATAAACGCGGCGACCTTTGTCGGTTATCGCGTCGGCGGATTCTTCGGAGCGCTTTCGGCAACCGTCGGCATAGTGCTTCCGTCCTTTGCGATAATAACCGCGATTTCTTTTGCGCTTGCGAAATTTCAGGACGTCCGCTGGATTCGCTTCGCCTTTTACGGCATACGCGCGGGCGTTCTGGCGTTGATAGTCAAAGCGCTGTATATGATGTACAAGCAAAGCCCGAAAGGAATTTTTTCGTACCTGATTATGCTCGGCGCGTTTTTGGCGACCGCGTTTTTGCCCGTCAACGTCGTTTTTGTGATACTTATCTGCGCCGCGGCGGGAATCGCGCGGGCGCTGGTTGTGAGCAGGAGGGATAAGTAATGATATATTTTGACTTGTTCCTCGCTTTTTTGAAAATCGGACTGTTCACGTTCGGGGGCGGTTACGCGATGCTCCCGATGATTCAGGAGGAAGTAACGGCTCACGGCTGGCTTAATCAGAGCGAGCTTATTGATTTTATCGCCGTCAGCGAGAGCACACCAGGGCCGTTCGCGGTGAATATCGCGACCTTTATCGGTACACGGACAGGAGGCGTACTCGGCAGCTTATGCGCGACTCTCGGCGTGATACTTCCGTCCTTTGTGATAATTTTGATCGTCGCGCGGTGTTATCAAAAATTCAAAAGCAATAAGCTTGTCAACGGCGCGATGAAGGGTTTAAAACCGGCTGTAGTCGGCTTGATCGCAGCGGCGCTGCTATCACTTGCACAAACTGTGTTCTTCCCGGCAGGATTGAACACG
>CADBSD010000088.1 GCA_902797225.1 uncultured Ruminococcus sp.
AAAGAGATGTCAGTATACTGCTTAATTCTTTATTCTACCTTAGGTAGTCCGTTTTTGTGCTGTCTACACAATTTGGGGCGGTTCAAAAGGAGATGTCAGTTTTTTGCTTAATCTTCAAGTAACCAGTCAATAACATTTCTGACAATTATTCCGTCATAATCGCCGAGGGTAAATCTATCGAGTGTGAGTATGATTTTCGGATAATTGTCTTTAATATTTTTCAGCGGCTTTATTTCCCGCTCAAAGGTTTTTTCGTCGGTCATTGACGCTGTAACTTGAAAATAAACTTTACTTTTGTTCTTTTCGGTCACAAAGTCAACCTCGGTTTTGCCGACTTTACCGATATTTATTTTATAACCTCGTCTTTTTAGCTCCAGAAAAACCGTGTTTTCAAGAGAAAATCCCAAGTCATAGTTTTTCTTTGTTACAATATGATGACGTAATCCCAAATCCGAGATATAATACTTCTGATTCTGTTTTAACAGTTGTTTTCCTTCAACATCATATCGTTCCACGGAATAAAATATATACGGCTCTACAAGCGCGCTTACATAGTCGCCGACGGTGTTTTGAGATACTTTTCGCCCTGATGATGTAATATAATCCGCTATGCTTTTAATTGAGATAGGATTTCCAACTGAGCAGGCTAGGAAACGAGCGATATTTTTCAGCAGAGCAATATCGTTTACTCTGCGTTTGCCGTTTTCGTTTTTTCTCTTTTGGCGTTCCTCAATATCTTTGACGATTATAGTATTGTAAATTCCCTCGAGATATGTGTCAGCCATTTCGTTTGTATTATCGAGAGTAACGATATAGGGGAGAGCTCCGAAACGCTGAAACTCAGCGAACGCGGACTCATCAGAGCCGTCTTTATGAACACTTCGATATTCCTTAAACGACAGCGGGAGCATATTTATCTCCACATATCTTCCCGACAGTAACGTCGCGAGCTCGCCTGAGAGAAGAAAAGCGTTTGAGCCTGTGATATAAATATCCACATTCTCCTTGATGAAAAGGCTGTCAACGGCTTTTTGGTAATCCTTAACCATTTGTATTTCATCGAGAAAGATATAGTTCTTTTTATCGGGATTAAGCCTTAAAAGAATGTAGGAATACAGCTTTTTGTAATCCAAAAGCTCCTCAAATTCCAAATCCTCAAAATTAACGGCAATAATTTGCTCGGGCTCTACACCGCTGTCAGTCAGCTGTGACTGAAACTGTTTAAGCAGAGTTGATTTACCGCAACGCCTGAGTCCCGTAACAACTTTTATAACGTTTTCGTCCTTCCATTTTTTGAGTTCATTTAAATAGTCGGTTCTAAGTATCATAGCGTTAACCTCCTGATAAATCTATTATAATATAGCATTTGTGGAAAGTCAATAAATATTCCGAAACGGGAATATTTAATTAAAAATCAAAAAATATTTCGAAACGCAACAGTATAAGCGCTCTAAATTTATCAGTGTGGTTTTTGTAAACTAACGCTCTGGGCTGATATATAAATCAATACCAAAAAAAGCGATCTCACCTATGAAGTTAAAGGTGAGATCGTTTTATGTTGTTTTTATTTACTGTCTTATGGTCTGAGCGCGCTTTCTTATTACCTGTTCATAAAAGTACTTGTAATTATTATTTTCTCTGAAAACACACGATTTTGTTGGACTTTTGTCGGACAGGGGTGTTATAGTGATAGGGAAGATGTTTCGGCCGCGTAAAACGAGCGGGCTCGAAACGGTGTATTACTTAGCTCGGATTAAAAAATTGGAAGCGTATTTTGGTTTTCTTAATCAATAAGTATTTAAAGCGCTTACATTCTGCACAAATTCCATATACGGTTTTTGTGCGGAATGTAGAAACGAAAACTTTTCGCGGAAATCTGAAACTTTTTCGTGATTTTTTGCACTGCTATAGTAGAATTTAAAGCGCTTACATATTTATATAATTTTTAATTAATTACCTATTACATAAAATACGGTCGGGGGACAAAATCTTCTCAAAGAAGAACCTGTCTACCCGACCGTATTGTTAATTATTGATTATTTATACAAGTTTTGAGTGGTTTCATATCACACAAAAAAATAGTCCTCGTCCGACTCGCTTATCCTTGCTTCTTCGTCTTGGTCGTCGAGCCCGCCGAAGAAAAACTCCTTGTTTTCCTCGACTACGGCGCGGCCGCTCTCGCTCATTTCGAGGCTTTCTTCTCCGCTTGAGAAAAACAGCTCGTTTTCGGCTATTACCGCCTTCGCGCTTTCGCTTAGTTCAAAGTCGTCGCCGCGCTTTTCGGATAGAGCTACGCTGTCCTCGGCGGCTCTGATTATCCGTCCGCTGCGGTCGCGCTCGATGTTGTTCTTTTTGTCGTCGGCGCAGACCCGAAGCCTTACGATCTCGACCGACAGAAACGCAAGCTTTACGAGCAAGAACAGAATCACCGACACTAAGACCGAATAGCCGAGAAGGTTGTGGAAGATATGGTAACGAAAGGCTAAAAACAAATACCCGAACCCCAGCGCGAACTCAGCCGCCGTCGCCGCCTTCGGCAAAAACACCGTTAGCGCGAGAAAGGCGAGCATTACCGCGATCCATTCAATAACCAGTATTGAGCCGTTGAGGTTAACGTCCGGGAAGAAGCGGCTCATCAGGAACCTGTTCACCCTGCCGAGAATGACGTTGACGGGGATAATAAACAGCAGAAAGGGAAGAATCCGTCTGCCGAAAAGCGAGTACCAAAGCCCCGTTGACTGCTCGAAATCATCGACGCGCATTATAAGCCTCTCGGCGGCGCTCGGCACCGCGTCGTACTCGTTCATCATAGAATCCGCTCCTTTCGGAAAAAACGCGCTTTTGTGTGTAATATATATTTTACACTTTCAGACAACTTTTGTCAACAGTGCATAATATTTCTCCGAAATTATATGGACTTTTCACAATTTTATAAAAGTTTTTGCTTTGTTGATATATGAGAAAGCTATCATCTTGCTTGTTGCGGTGTGTGGGGGAGATAAGGTTTCATAAACGCTCTTTCGCTAAAGATGACTGTTCGAAATCGGAAGCGCCTTATCGCTCAGCGATGTGATAAACCATAGCCTTATCAAGTGTATAATGGGTACAAAAAATCGTAATTGTTTAATGAAAAATCCCCTTGGTCTTATTCTCGTAATAAAACCAAGGGAAAAAATTTTAAAATCAGCGTAACGGAAGCTGAATCAAGGTATAAATATTTTAACTACGGTACCGCCGCCGTCGCGTTCGGAGATCG
>CADBSD010000089.1 GCA_902797225.1 uncultured Ruminococcus sp.
GGGAGTCAATACTATATCGTAGCTTAGATATTACATATAGTATAATACTATTATACAGATTGTTGTACTTTCCTACCAAATAAAAAAGAGAGGGAAAGGATTTTTCCCTTCCCTCTGAAAACTCAGTATTTATGCTGATTTTGGCTTAGCCGAAGTATCTCTTGATTAATCATTCATCCGTATTGGATTTTTTGAACGCAAAGCAAAAGACTATTCCAATAATCCATATCGGAACAAGTAACCGAGTGGATTCGTAGCCTATCAAAAAGACAACGTTTCCCTTAGTGATATGGGCGTTATATAAAAGATAGTTAAAAAGCAAATACAACGCTGTTGAAACCGCGAAGCTTATGGCAAGCGGAATAAACTGAGCTCGACCATGAGATAATACGATATCCAATACAAAAACCGCGATTTGTAAAACAGGGAACAGTACCGCGAAAATATCTTTGTAGAAAAAGACTGTTGCCAGTCCGATGATCAGCGGCGCGAAATTCACTAAAACCAGTATTGTTTGCCTTCTTTTGCTTTTTTTCGCCATATCTACACCTTAACCGAAATACCTCTTAAGAAGTCCCGCAAAGCCCGCGCCGTGTCTTGATGCCGCAATCAGTATCTGAGGTTGCTTATCACAGCAAATACAGCGATAACACTGCCGACAAGACTGATAATGGTGACAATGCCGAAGAATTCAACCCATTTTCGGATTCTGGACAGCTCTTGCAGAACCTTCTGTTGCGTTTCAAGATTTTTCTTTTCGGTATCGATCAATAATTCGGTCAATAACTCTTTATTGTCTTTTTCCATTTGATATTCCTTACCCAAAATATCTCTTTAAGAGTCCCGCGAAGCCTGCACCGTGTCTTGCCTCGTCCTTAGCCATTTCGTGGACTGTGTCGTGGATAGCGTCGAGACCGGCGGCTTTAGCGCGTTTAGCTAAATCAAATTTACCCTCGCAGGCGCCCGCTTCGGCGTCAGCGCGCATTTTGAGGTTCTTTTCTGTCGAGTCTGTGATTACCTCGCCTAAAAGCTCAGCGAATTTAGCGGCGTGAACAGCTTCCTCTAAGCCGTATTTCTCGAACGCCGCGGCGATTTCGGGATAACCCTCTCTGTCGGCAACTCTTGCCATAGCGAGATACATACCAACTTCAGTGCACTCGCCGTTAAAATTGTCGCGTAAATCCTTGATGATATCCTCGCTTACGCCTTCTGCCTTGCCTTCGCCTACAATATGTACTGTAGCGTATGAAGCCTCGCCCTTAACCTCGTTGAATTTCTCAGCGGGAGCCTTACAGATAGGACATACCTCGGGAGCTGTTTCTCCCTCGTAAACATAGCCGCATACCGAACATACAAATTTCTTCATTATAGTGACCTCCTTAAATAATAATAAAAGTTTATACTTTTAGTTATTTTACCATATTTATTTGTTTCTGTAAAGTCAATTTTTAGTGAAAATTCGAATAAATTTGAGTAAAATTATTTGTTGGTATTATATAGCTCTTTTCATAATATACTTTACCAGTATTTATGGAAGGAGCTTTTTTATGCCGAAGATTTATCTCAGTCCGTCGCTTCAGGAGTGGAATCCGTATGTCGACGGCGGAAACGAGGAATACTATATGAATCTTGTCGCCGACGCTATGGAGCCGTATCTCAGAGCGAGCGGGATTGAGTTTAAACGCAACAGCCCCGAAATGACGCTCAGACAGGCTATCGCCGACAGCAACGCGGGTAATTACGATTTACATTTAGCGATTCACTCCAACGCCTCGGGAGAAGGGAGCGCGGGTAAAAACAGGGGAGTGGAGGTGTATTATTATCCCACAAGCGCCAAAGGTCAGGAATTCGCCGATATTCTGGCTACAAATTATTCCGACCTTTATCCGAATCCCGAAAAGGTGAGGACGATTCCGACAACCTCGCTCGGGGAACTCAGGCTTACGAGAGCACCCGCTTCTTTGATTGAGGTCGCCTATCACGATAATATCGAAGACGCGCGGTTTATCAGGGATAACATAAACGAAATCGCGAAAAACCTCTCGAAATCGGTGGCTGAAACGCTCGGCGTGCCGTTTGTCGAGCCTTGAAAAATACGGTAATTGTGTTATAATAAATTTATAAATTGTTGCTTTGTTTGTTTTTGCTAGAAAAAAACTAAGCATACGACGCAAAACGGTATAACCGATTAGGACAATTCTTAAAACATCTTGCGCTTTGTACATAATTATGCTATAATATTGTACAGAGAAAGGGGATGTAATTATGCCGCAAATCAGACCTATTACCGACCTGCGAAACACAAACGAGATTTCCGAGCTTTGCCACAAAAGAAAAGAACCTGTTTTTATAACAAAAAACGGTTACGGCGACTTGGTTGTGCTGAGCATTGAAGCGTACGAGGAGCTAATGGAAGCCTTCCACACCGACTCGGCGATTAAAGAAGCGGAACAGGAGCTTGGTGACGGCGGTGAGCTTGTTGACGCTAGAGAAGCATTGTCCTCTCTGCGTAAGAAATACAGCTTATGAAGTACAAAGTTAAGCTGTATCCCCGCGCGTATCGTGACTTGGACGAAATCTATTCATATATAGCGGTTAATCTTTCCGAATCCGACACAGCCGAAAAAATGCTTAACGCCTTGGAAGAAGCTGTATTCAGCTTGGAAGAATTCCCCGAACGCGGAAGTATCAGACATATCGGCGCTTACGCGAATCAAGACTATCGTCAGATTTTTTGTGAAGAATTATACGATAATTTATCGTGTTCATAAGGATATACAAGAGGTTCATATTGTAACAGTACGCTACGCGCCGAGCCAATTTTAAGAAACCAAAGAAAAAGTCGGCTCGTCCGAGCCGACTTAGTTATTTGCATTCTTTGTCGTTTTTGTTCATACCGTTCTGGTTCTTCTTGTTCTGGTTCTGCTTGTCCTGCTTGTTCTGGTTCTTTTTCTGGTCGCAGTTCTGGTTGTTCTTATTCTGATAGTCGCTCATCTGAGCTCACCTCCTTGTTTACACATATTATTTACACTTATTTTTGTTATATACTTAATTATGGAAATATTTTTTGAGAGAATGAAATCGCTGCTCGGCGACGAGTTCGAAAGCTTTTTAAAATTTTATAACAGCGGTAAGATTTTTCGCGGGCTTAGAGTAAATACCCTGAAATGTTCCGCGGACAAGCTTCGTGAGCTTATCGGCTTTGAGCTTGAACCCGCGCCGTTTTGCGCGGAGGGGTTTTATATCCCCGACGAGATAAAGTCGCTCGGAAACTCTCCGCTTCACCACGCGGGAGCTTTTTATATGCAGGAGCCGTCCGCGACTTCCGCTGTCGAAATGCTCAATGTAAAAGCGGGGGAGAAGGTTCTTGACCTTTGCGCCGCGCCCGGAGGAAAAAGCACGCAAATCGCGGCTAAATTGAACGGAGAGGGGCTTTTGTGGAGCAACGAGATTGTAAAATCGAGAAGTATAATTCTTTTATCGAATATTGAGCGAATGGGAATAAGAAACGCTGTGGTTTCTAACTGCCGCCCCGATATTCTCTGCGCAAGGCTGAGAGGTTATTTTGATAAAATCCTTGTTGACGCTCCGTGCAGCGGCGAGGGTATGTTCAGAAAAAACACCGAGGCTGAAACCGAGTGGAGCGTTGAGCACGTGAAAAGCTGCGCCGCGCGCCAGCTTATGATACTCAACTCCGCGAAAAACGCGCTTAAGGAAAACGGCGAGCTTGTATATTCCACCTGCACGTTCTCAAAAGAGGAGAACGAGGGCGTTATTGAGGAATTTCTCAGCGAAAATCCCGATTTTGAAATCGTAGACAGCGGTGTCGATTTCGGCAGACCGACGCTTGGATACGCTCGCAGGATATTCCCTATGGACGGCGGAGAGGGGCACTTCGCGGTTAAGCTCAGAAAGAACTCAGCTTCGGTTTCAGTGCCGACGAATAAACCTAAATCCGAGAAAACCCCCGATTTTGTTAAGGCTTTTATCACCGATAATTTCGTGAATACGGCTTTTGAAAACCAGCTTCAGATTATCGGCAGGAATATTTATATTGTTCCGAATAATCTTCCCGATACAGGCTCTCTTAATATACTGAGAAAAGGCGTACTGCTCGGCGAGATTAAGAAAAACCGTGTTGAACCGCATCACCACGCGTTTACGTCGTCAAAGAAAGAGGACTGCAAACGGGCGGTCGATTTGGATTTGCACAGCGACGATATAAAAAAATTCCTCCACGGCGAGGAGATAGACGTCGCGAAGGATTTGAAGGGTTATACCGCCGTTTGCGTAAACGGCATAACGACGGGCTTTGGAAAAGCCTCGGCGGGAAAACTCAAGAACAAGTATCCGAAAGGACTCAGGACTTTATGAACAGATTATCCGATATAGGTACAATTAAAGAGATACTCTCACGCTACGGCTTCAATTTTTCAAAGGGATTGGGACAGAATTTTTTGATTAATCCTTCCGTATGTCCGAGAATGGCTGAACTCAGCGGAGCGGGTAAGGGAGTAGGAGTTATTGAAATCGGCCCCGGTATCGGCGTGCTTACAAGAGAGCTCTGCGAAATTTCCGATAAGGTTGTAGCGGTTGAAATCGATAAAAGACTTATCCCCGTACTGGACGAAACTCTCGCGGATTTCGACAATATAAAGGTGATTAACGACGACGTTATGAAGCTCGATTTAAAAAAATTGATTGAGGACGAGTTCGAGGGTATGAAGGTAGTCGTATGCGCTAATCTGCCTTACTATATAACCTCGCCCGTAATAATGAAGCTTTTGGAGGACAAGCTGCCTGTGGAGGCAATTACAGTTATGGTTCAGAAAGAAGCCGCTCAGCGTATCTGCGCCGAGGTCGGAAGCAGAGAGAGCGGAGCTGTCACCGTATCGGTGAATTACTACAGCAAGCCCGAAATGCTCTTTACCGTAAGCTCGGGCTCGTTTATGCCCGCGCCGAAGGTTGATTCCGCTGTTATGAGGCTTGATGTTTATAAAGAACCTCCGATAAAGCTCGACGACGATAAAAAATTCTTCACGGTTGTAAAGGCGGCGTTCTCTCAGCGAAGAAAAACAGTATTAAATTCAATAAGTTCGTCGTTAGCTCTTGAAAAAAATGTTGTAAATGGTATACTATTAGATAGCGGGGTTGATCCGCGTTCAAGAGCCGAAAAGCTTACTATGGAAGATTTCGCGGAAATATCGCGCAGGATAGAAATATGATAGTCAAGTTATTTAAAATAATTACGGTGGTTTCGCTCTCTTTATCGTTCGCGCTGCTTGTGGCGGCTATGATAATACACGCGGTAATCGGAGGGGAATCCTCTTTCGCCGCGTTGTTCGCGATTGCCTCGGCGGCGACGGCTTTTATTGGACTTCTGGTTATTATGATTAAGGGCAGGTGTATAAAAAATGAAAACAAATAAGAAGTATTCCGCTTTTCAGAAAACAATGATAATTATTATCCCGATCGTCGTTTTGCTTTTGATAGCGGCGATTGTGATGTGCGCGGCGTTTTCTTTTTTACCTATGTCTAATTCGGATTTTATGAACACGGGATATATAACTATTATTTTTTCGATAACATCGGCTGTGCTCGCGATACTCGGAATAGTTTTCGCTGTTGTTAACAAGGACAGGGACGACGAATAAGACTGATATTTTTGAAGATTTACGCCGAGGAGAAATCCTCGGCGTTTTCTGTTTGAATATGTGAAAAAACTGTTTTAAAAAGCCTTGACAAACAGGCTGTGGTTTTGTATAATCTTTAGTAGCGTTTTAATATACTTTAAGAGGTGTATGTATGCTTCTTCAGTTAAAGGAAGTCTTTTTGAACGAAGGGGGCAGGCTCGACGTTGACTATTCCTTGCCGATGAACGATTTTGAGTATAACGGCGATTATCCATTCAAATCGCCCGTCGAAATCAGCGCTTCGGCGGTCAACAGAGCAAGTCTTGTTGAGCTTAAGGTAAAAGCGGTTTTTGATTATACCACCCGCTGCGACAGATGCTTTGAGGAAATAGTAAAGCATCTTGAATTTACTTTTACTCACGGGCTCGCCGCCAAGTTAATAGATGATGAAAACGACGATTATATTGAAACAGCGGATTACACGCTTGAGCTTGACGAGGTCGTTATTTCCGATATTATCCTTAATCTGCCGAGCAAAATGCTTTGCAGGGAGGATTGCAGGGGTATTTGTCCCGAATGCGGAAAGAATCTAAACAACGGCGACTGCGGTTGTAATAAAACTCAGATTGACTCAAGACTGGAAATACTTAAACAGTTAATTGACGATTAGATAAAGTTAAGGAGGAATCAAAATGGCAGTACCTACCGGAAAAACTTCTCACAAAAGAAAATCAACAAGACGTTCGGCGGCTTACACAATCGAGGCTCCCGCTCTCACAACTTGTCCTAACTGCGGAGCGTTAACTTCTCCCCATAAGGCATGCACAACTTGCGGTATGTATAAGGGCAGACAGGTTATAGCTAAGGACGACGCTAAATCAACAAAGTAATGAGAACATTGAGGGCGGCCAGTTTTCTGACCGCCCTGTTCTTTGTGTGATAGGAAATAACTCAAAACTTTTATAAATATTCAAGTCAGTAATCAAAAACAGCTATCATCTTAACTGACTTTCTTGCTGTTACGTAAAGGACTGATAATTATGTCGAAACCCGTAATTGCTATTGTGGGCAGACCGAATGTCGGTAAGTCCACTCTTTTTAACAAGTTAATAGGAAAGCGGCTTTCTATTGTAGACGATACCCCTGGAGTTACCCGCGACCGTATTTACGGCGAAATCGAATGGGAAAACAAGAAGGCTATGGTTATTGATACGGGCGGAATAGAGCCGAAGTCTGACGACGTTATTCTTTCCCAGATGCGTGCGCAGGCTCAGCTCGCTATAGACACGGCGAATGTTATTGTGCTCGTGACCGACCTTAAATCGGGGCTTGTCGCTACGGATATGGACGTTGCCGATTTGCTTCTGAAATCAGGAAAGCCCGTTGTGTTATGCGTAAATAAGTGCGATAAAATCGGCGAGCCCGAGCCCGACTTTTACGAGTTTTATAATCTCGGTATAGGCGATCCCGTTCAGGTTTCCGCGGTTCACGGTCACGGCACGGGCGATTTGCTTGACGAGATTTTTAAGAATCTTGATTTTGAAGCTGATGAGGACGAAAACGATGATGTGATTAACGTCGCCGTTATCGGTAAGCCTAACGTCGGAAAAAGCTCGCTTATAAACTACATAACCTCAGAGGAAAGATGTATCGTTTCCGATATCGCGGGAACTACGAGAGATAGTATCGATACAGCTGTCGAGAATAAATTCGGAAAATACAATTTTATCGACACCGCGGGAATAAGACGCAAAAGCAGGATAGTTGATGAAATTGAAAAATACAGTATTATAAGAGCCAAAATGGCTATAGAACGAAGCGACGTCTGCGTTATTATGATTGATGCGGGTATCGGCGTTACCGAGCAGGATACAAAGGTAGCGGGACTCGCGCTTGAGGCGGGCAAGGCTTGTATTATAGCCGTGAATAAATGGGATTCTATCGAGAAAGACACAAAAACGATGTCGAATTTTAAAAAGCGCATTGAGGTGGAGTTCGCGTTTATGAACTGGGCTCCCGTTGTGTTTATCTCGGCTAAAACAGGTCAGAGAGTTGATAATCTCTTTACGCTTATAAATACGGTAGCCGCTAACGCCGCCACTCGTATTAAGACGGGAACGCTCAACGAGCTTCTCGCTCAGATTACAACGCGTGTTCAGCCGCCTACGGATAAGGGCAAGAGGCTTAAGATTTATTATATGACTCAGCCGTCTACAAAACCGCCTACGTTCGTAAGCTTCTGTAACAACAAGGATTTGTTCCATTTTTCATATCAGAGATATATCGAGAACCGTATCCGCGAAACCTTCGCTTTGAGCGGTACTCCTATCAGAATGATTATCCGTGAGAGAGGGGAAAAGTAATGAGCAGTATAAATATGAGTATGCTTATAAATAATTGGTACTTGATTGCGATTTCGTTTTTGCTCGCGTATCTTCTCGGAAGCATAAACACCGCCGTAATCGTTACAAGAGCGGCTACGAAGGGAAAGGAAGATATCCGCGAAATGGGAAGCGGAAACGCGGGCTTTACTAACGTGCTCCGTTCTGTCGGAAAGGTGCCCGCGATTCTGACCATAGTATTCGATTTCCTTAAATCTATAATCGCGGTTATTCTCGGAGGAGTTTTCTTCCAGCTCGCGTTTGCGGGTTCGCCTGATATCGCGGGAATAATCGTAATAGGAAAATATCTCTGCGGATTTTTCTGTATTCTCGGCCACAGCTTTCCCGTTTTCTTCCATTTCAGAGGCGGCAAGGGTATAGTTTCCGCCGCGGGAATGATGCTTGTAGCCGACTGGCGGGTATTTCTGATGATAGTAACGACTTTCGTTATTGTGTTTATTTTCTCAAAAATCATCTCGCTCGCGAGTATCACGTGCGCGTGTCTGTTCCCTGTGTACACGTTTATTCTGACGTTCTTTTTGGATTATTTTAATTTCAATTATTCCGTTTTATATGTTGTTCTGTGTACGCTCGCGGCGCTTTTGATAGCGGTTTTTGTTGTTATTAAGCACAGCTCAAACATAAAACGTCTTTTAGCGGGTGAGGAAAAGAAAATAACGCCTAAAAAGTAGTTGAAAAAATAATGTTAATGTATTAGAATATTAATGCGGTAAATTATTTGGATTTACACTTAATTCTATAAAGGAAAAATGAGGAATAATTATGGATTGTATTTTTTGTAAAATAGCCGACGGCTCGATTCCGTCGAAAAAGGTTTACGAGGACGATAAAATGCTTGCGTTCCACGATATCGAGCCCGCCGCTCCCGTACACGTTGTTATGATACCGAAGGAGCATATCTCAAGCGCTAACGAGCTCAACGAGGAAAACAGCGCGGTAGTGGCGCATATTTACTCGAAGGTACCCGAAATCGCTAAGAAGCTCGGTCTGGACGGCGGTTACAGAATAGTTAATAACTGCGGCGCCGACGGCGGACAGACTGTGTTCCATATTCATTTTCACCTTATGGGCGGAAAGACTTTAGGAAAAATGTGTTGATAAGGAGTAGAAAATGGCTAAGACGTATAAAATGACTATCGCGGGCTGCGAGCGCGAGCTTCCGCTTTGCGAGGTTAGCGAGGATTTGGATATTGCAGCGTTTATTATGTTCGGCGACGTTGAGGTTACTGTAGAAAGCGCGAAGGCTCTTATTAAAAAGTGCCCCGAGCACGACGTTATTGTAACGGCTGAGGCTAAGGGTATTCCGCTCGGCTACGAAATGGCGCGTCAGGAGGGCAAGGACTACGTGGTAGCTCGTAAGGGCTTAAAGGTTTATATGCCCGAGTATGTTAACGTGGAGGTTCGCTCCATTACTACCTTATCTCTCCAGAAGCTTTATATCGGTACAGACGATATTAATAAGATTAAGGGTAAGCGCGTGCTTGTTGTCGACGACGTTATTTCAACAGGCGAGAGCCTTATCGCTTTAGAGAAGCTCGTTAAGAAGGCGGGCGGTATAACTGTAGGAAAGGTTGCCGTTCTCGCTGAGGGCGACGCCGCTGAACGCGACGATATTATCTTCCTTGAGAAGCTTCCCGTTTTTCCTAAGTAAGTAGAGGTAAAGAAAATGACTAAACGACTGTTTGCGTATATCGGTTTAAGTATGCTGGTTACGTTTGCGGTCGTTTTTTATTTCGGCGTTTACGGTATAGCCGCGGCGATTTCCTGCGGTACGGTTATGCTTCTTTTTTCGATATTCTATAAATCTATGAGAAAAGACAGAAGCGTTTACGCTTGTGTTGCCGTAGTTATTCTTTTATCTACGGCGTATCTTTGTGTTTATAATTCTTATTACGAAATAAACACAGAGCGCTATAACGGGAAATCAGTTACAGTCGAAGGCAGGCTTGAAAAATCACGAAAAACGTACGACGTTTACTACTACGAGATAAAAAGCTTTAAAATCGACGGGAAAGACGAAAACAAAAAGATTCTTTTGAATTCCTCTACTGATATCGGCGGCGAATACGGAGATATCGTCACCTGCGACGTAAAGCTCAGCAGAATGGATAACGCGTATTACAGGTCGCGCAGGTTCGATTACAAAGCGTGTTCCGACAATTATTTTCTGAGCTATACAGTTCAGAAAACTAAAGATAAAGACATAGGTTATATCCCCGAGTTTATACGGGGTAAGCTCACTTATTCCGTAAGCGTTCTCGTTGAGGGCTATGGCGGGGAGCTTTGCAACGCTCTCACGCTGGGCGATAAAGCGGGATTGTCAAAGGAGGTATATAAGGAGTTTCAGAAAACAGGGCTTAGTTATTTGATTGTCATATCTGGCTTGCATATGAGCATTATCGCGGGAATTGTTTTCCTTTTGACGAGGAGAATTATGAATCGACGCGTCGGTAAATGGATAAGTCTGATTCTGAACGTGTCTGTTATTGTCCTCTATATGGCTGTCACAGGATTCTCGTCATCGGCGGTTCGTTCGGGAATAATGATTCTGATAGTGATTGTCGGACGTCATTTCTATCTTATGCCCGATCCCGCTAACAGTCTTGGGTTCGCGGCGTTTTGCCTGACCGTTCTGAATCCGTACGCGGTAGGCGATATTGGTATGCTGATGTCTTTCGCGTCAACGGCGGGAATAATTTTTATCTATCCTCTGTTTGCAAAAGCGTTTTTTAAAAGAATCGAAACCAGAGCTAAAAATCTTTTCTTCCTTAACAAGTATGCTGTAAACATAGTTGACAAACTGAGGATAAACGCTGAAATTTTGCTTTTTTATCTGTTAAAAACCATTTATGAATTAATCACGGTTTCAATTGCGGCTATAGTCGCGATCGTTCCGCTGACGCTGGCTTTTTACGGGACGTGCAATCCGTTTGTGTTCTTGTATTCGATTATCGTTTCTCCGTTTATCGGAATTATTATGATATTTACTCTTTTATCGTCGGTGTTATGGTATGTTCCGTTTTTGAGCCTGTTTTCTTACGCGACGGCGTTTTTGGCGAAAACGGTTGCCGATTTTGTTATTTTTGCCGTCGGTATGATTTCAAGAATACCGTTTACGTCCTTCTACAATGATAAGCTCTATATGCAGTATTGGCTCGCTTTTACAATTGTGCTTTTTATAGGGCTTCTTACATACAAGCTGAGCTTGAGAAACGTAATAACCGCTTCTGTGATTTCGCTCGCGCTTTTTGTTACGAGCCTTACAATCGGTTATGTTTATAATTACGATAAGGTTCAGCTAAAGGTATTGAATACAGGCGGAGGTACGACTGTTGTGTTTAAGTCCCCGCACGGTGTTGATGTGCTTTCGAGCGGCGGAAAAAGCTTATATTACGACGATACCGCTGAGAAGCTTCATACTATGACGGACAGAATAAATCTGTTCGTTATGCAGTCGCCTAGGGAAAGCGCGGACGTCAGGTACGCCTCTGATATACTGGGCGAGTTTGACGTAGATAAAGTTCTGTTGTATTATAGATATAACACGAACGAGAGAGTGTTCAGACTCGCGAGAGAATGTAAGAAATACAGCGAGTTCAAAGAATGCGAAAAGCTTTCGCTGAGGCTGTCGGCTAACGTCAAGGATACTGTTCTTAATAAAAACGCTCACACCTGGCAGTTTGTTTCTGACGGCAATACCTCGGTGCTTATCGCTCCATACAGGGGTAAGGCTGTAGATATCCCCGAGGAGTATAAAAATCCCGATTATCTTATAATCAATAACGCTGTTGAAGGAATGGAAGAATTTGAGTACGGCGAAGCTTTATGGACTTCCGATAAAAAACCTCCGACAAGCCTGAAAAACGTTACTTGTGTTATAAACGGAGATTATACAATAGATTTTTAGGTGAAAAAATGGCTGAATTATCACGCAAGGAATTGCGCTCAAAAATCAACAAAAAAGAACTTTACAATTTTTATCTGATTTACGGCGAGGAAAAAATGTACGTCAAAACCGATACGAAGCTTCTCGTCGAAAAGCTTATGGGTAAAAATCCTCCCGAGTTCAATTTCCATAAATTTGAGAAGGACTATGAGCTCGACGATATTGCCGTAGCTACGCAGGTCGCTCCGTTTATGAGCGAGTACAATGTCGTGCTGATTTCCGACCTCGATGTAAACGATAATAAGACTTTCCCGAAAAGCGATTATGACAGGCTTATTTCGATTCTTGATAATACTCCCGATACTACGATTATTATTTTTACAATGCCGACTTTAAAGCAGGATATGAAAAAGCTCGGTTCGGTTTTTACGAATTTCAAAAAGTATATCGGGAAAAGGGGAGCGGTTTGCGCCGCTTCTCAGGAAACGAATATATCGCTAGCCAGACAGATTATAAAGTGGGCGGATACCCGAGGTATAAAAATCGAACAGGCGGACGCCTATAAATTGCAGGAATACGCGGGGTTTGACCTTAATACTATAAAAAACGAGCTCGATAAGCTTTGTAACTACGTCGGCGACAAGGGTATAATAGAAACCGAGGATATAGAAAAGCTCGTTACAAAAAGGCTTGAGGCTAATATTTTCGCCCTTACGGACGCTATCGTATCGGGCAACAGCGATAAAGCGTTTAATATTCTTGAAACGCTGTTTTATCAGAAAGCCGAGCCCAATGAGATTATTAACGTTATAAGTATGTCCTACCTCGATTATTACAGGGCGAGAGTCGCTTTTGAGAGCGGAACGCCTATCGCTCAGACCGCTAAGTATTTCGGCTACGGACGGCGGGAGTTCGCGCTTAAAAACGCGGGCGGAAAAACGAGGAAAATGTCAACAGAAGCGCTGAGAGAAAGCGTTTTTGAGATAACCGAAACGACCGCTAAGCTCAGAAGCGTTTCGGCTAACGGCAGAATAATGGTAGAAAAGCTCGTGGCGGCGTTGCTTATTCTGGCTTAGAAGCGTTAGTATGATAAGCGTTAAAGAAGCGATTGTCGTAGAGGGCAGATACGATAGGATAAAGCTAAAAGCGATTGTCGATACGCCGATTATTGACACGGGCGGGTTCAGAGTTTTCAAAGATAAAGAAAAACAAAATCTGCTTAGGAAAATCTCAGGGGAGAGAGGCTTGCTTATTCTGACGGACAGCGATTCCGCTGGATTTGTAATCCGCAATTTTCTAAAGGGCATTGTTCCCGAAAAGGAGCTTAAACACGCTTATATACCTCAGCTTAAGGGAAAGGAAAAGCGTAAAGCTCAAGCCTCAAAGGAGGGCTTTTTAGGCGTCGAGGGCGTTTCAGAGCGGGTTATACTAAAAGCCATAGAAAACAGCGGAGCTACCGTTTTGAACGTACAGGGACATACAAAAAGGAAAGAAATAGAAAAAGGCGATTTGTACGAGCTCGGTCTTACGGGGCGCGAGAACTCCGCCGTTTTAAGGAAAAAGCTCCTTGAAAAGCTGGAGCTTCCGAGTTATCTTACTACCAACGCTATGCTCGCCGCTTTAAACTGTTTATATTCCTTAGAAGAATTAAAAGAAACAATCAAAGAATTAGATTAATAAAACCACCGTTTCAGCCAATGCTATGTACGGTGGTTTTATGACGTTTAAAAAGAATAAAAAGGAATTATTTGTATTCGGCGGGATAGGCTACGGGCTTTTGGAAATCCTGTGGAGAGGAAAAACTCACTGGTCTATGCTGCTTACGGGCGGACTGTGCTTTTTGGCGCTGTTCAGGCTGTTCGAGAGGGCGGAGGGCTTTTCGCTTAAGGTCAAATGCGTAGTAGGCGGGGCGGTAATAACCTCGTTCGAGTTCGTTTCGGGCTGTTTGTTCAACAGGCTGTTACGGCTTAATGTGTGGGATTATTCCCACAATCATTTCAATATTAAAGGGCAGATTTGCGCGCTTTATTCGTTTTTGTGGACGATGCTCTGTGTTCCCGTTTCGCTTTTGTGCAAAAAAATGAGAAGGCTTTAAGCCTTCTCGTTTTCCTTTGGCTTTATTTTTACATTTACCGAGATAATACGCTGGCTGTTCACCTGCTGAACAACGAGCTCGATATTTTCGTAAGTAAATCTGGCTTTGCGTCTGGGGATTGTCGTAAAGTGCTCAAGTATAAATCCGCCAACGGTCACGGCGTCGGTTTCTACCGAGTCGGGATCGATATCGGCGAGCTCGAATAAATCCTCGAGAGGCATATCTCCGCTGACAAAATACTCCGTATCGGAGATTTTTGTGCAGTCGTTTTCGATTTCCTCGTCCTCGTCCCAGATTTCGCCTACGATTTCCTCGAGCAAATCCTCCATGGTGACGATGCCGAGCGTTCCGCCGTACTCGTCTGTAACAATGGCGATATGAAGCCTTTTGCGCTTGAAATCGCTGAGTATTTGGGAAAGCTTCTGGTTATTGAATACGAAGTAGGCGGGCTGAATAAGCTTTCCGAGATTAGGTTCTTCGCCGTTCGCGAGAACCTCAAGGTAATCTCTCGTGTGCAGTATTCCGATTATGTGGTCTACTGTTTCCTTATAAACGGGGATTCTGGAGTATCGGCTCTCTAGAATTATGTGACGGAGCTTTTCGGGGCTGTCCATAATATCTATAGCAGTCATATCGACTCTCGGAGTTAATACCTCGAGAACAGTTTTGTCATCAAAGTCGAGAACCGACTGAACCATTTCGCTCTCGTCCTCCTCGAGTACGCCTTCGCCTTCGATATTTTCGACAATTTGCTTAAGCTCGTCCTCTGTTACGGAGGGCTGTTCGGCTTTTGTGCCCGCTATTTTAAGAGCCAGCTCCTTTAGCTTGATAAACACAAAAACAATGGGAGTAAGTAAAACGGTCAACGCCTTCAGCACACCCGCGGTAGCCAGAGAGTAGCTTTCGCAGTGCTCTTTAGCCAGGCACTTCGGTATAATTTCGCCGAAGGTCAGTACCAGCAGGGTAGTAGCGCCCGTCGCTATGGCGGTACCGATGTCGCCGAAAAGATTAAGGCATACTACGGTAGCGAGTGACGAACATCCGAGATTAACTATATTGTTACAAATCAGAATTGTGGTCAGAGCTTTATCGAATCTCTCTGTTATATAGAGAACATTTTTAGCTTTTTTGTTGCCGTCGTCGGCGTAGCTCTGGATACGGATTACGTTTACGAAGGAAAACGCCGTTTCCACAGAACTGAAGAAAGCAGAAAGAATAATACATAGAATTATTACTATAATCTGCCACGATTGCACTTCCAAAAATTGTCACCTCATAATCATTATTAATAATAGCATACAATAATTCTTTTAAAAAATAATTTTTATTTAGAAAAAAGAATAATTTTCTTGAATTATATTCCATAAAATGATATAATTTCTTTTGGTATATACATCATATTGTGCTTTTGTGGGTAAAATATCTGCGGAGGCGCATAAAATGAGTAAGAATAAATCTCAAAATGATGAATTTGTAAAGAATCCTTGTGAAGAAAACGACGGAGCGATTGACAAGGATAACCCGATAGACGAGGAGCATACCTCGCAAATTGAGCAGTCGGGCTCTGTGCTGGCGATGCGCGGAGATAAAATTATCCATTGTCTGACTATTGTGGGGCAAATCGAGGGGCATTATGTTCTGCCCCAGAATAACAAAACCACGAAGTACGAGCACGTTATACCGCTTTTGGTGTCTATTGACGAGGACCCGAGAATCAACGGAATGCTTATGCTTATCAATACGGTGGGCGGCGACGTTGAGGCGGGGCTCGCTATAGCGGAGCTTATTTCGGGAATGAGAAAGCCCGTCGTATCAATCGTGCTCGGCGGGGGACACTCAATCGGAATCCCGCTGGCTGTGTCGGCTAAAAAGAGCTTTATCGCGAAAAGCGCGTCGATGACGGTTCACCCTGTGCGAAGCACTGGACTGACTATAGGAGTTCCGCAGACGTTCGAGTACTACCAGCGTATGCAGGACAGAATAACGAATTTTGTCGTCGAAAACTCAAATATCAGCAAGGAAGCTTACACAAATCTGGTTATGAATACAGGCGAGCTTGTAATGGATGTCGGAACTATTCTCGATGGGGAAAGAGCCGTTGAGGTCGGGCTTATCGACTCGGTCGGCAACCTTACTCAGGCGCTTGACTGCCTGTATGAAATGATATAAAAGCTTTAAGTTTTGGGTTTTAAGCTTTATATTACGGCTTAAAACCTGAAACAAACTAATTTGGAGGTACATATGGAACTTTTAATGAAAATTATCCAGGACGTAATACTCGGCGCCGTACAGGGCGTTACGGAGTTTCTGCCTGTGTCGAGCAGCGGTCATCTCAATATCGCCAAGCATATTATGGGCATAGATGACGGAGGAATTTTTCTCGACGTAATGTTACATATCGGTACGCTCGTCGCGGTTTTAATCTTCTACAGAAAGCTTATTTGGAGATTGATAAAGGCGTTCGGCTTGCTCGTTAAGGACATTTTTACAGGCAAATTCAAATGGTCTGAAATGGACGGCGACAGGAATCTTATCTTTATGCTGATAATCGGTTTGATTCCGCTTTTCCTTTTGTTCGCGCCTATTCCCACAACGGATATGAAGGTCAAGGATTTAGCCGACTTATTCGCTCAGAACAAGTATTTTATCGTTGTAGGTATTTCGCTTCTCGTTACAAGCGCGCTTCTGTTTATCGGTAACAAAATCAACAGCAGACCCGCGGGTAAGCATTATCAGAAGGATATAGAGAGCAACTACAGCGGAAACGGACGTACAAGATACACGGTTTTGGACGCTTTGTGCGTAGGCTTCACGCAGTGTGTGGCTGCTGTTTTCCCGGGACTTTCCCGTTCGGGAAGTACGCTTTCTGTAGGTCAGATGCGCGGTATCAACAAACAGGCGGCGCTCGACTATACATTTGTACTCGGTATTCCCTCGATTATCGCCGCGGCTGTTTTGGAAGCTAAGGATATAGATTCCTCGATGCTTACAACCGACTCGCTTATCGCGGTAATGTGCGGAGTTGTGGCGGCAGCTGTAGTAGGATATTTTTCAATCGTGCTTTTTAAATGGCTCTTAAAAACAGACAAGATGATAGTGTTTATTATCTACACCGCTGTTTTGGGCTCTATTGTAATCGGTGTCAGCGTTTTTGAAATGGTTACAGGGAATATAGTAAGCATAGCTTAATTCTATAATCGAATTAAACTAACGGAACGGAAGTGAAAAATTTGGCTGAGAAAAAGACAAACGCCAAAAAACCAAATAAAAGCAAATCGAACCAAAGAAAAAATACAGCTCGCGGACGTTCTAAAATGTCCGCTGAGCCTAAGCGCAAGCTGAGCCCGAGAATAAAGTCGCTTCTGTATTTCGCGGCGGCGCTTATTTCGCTTTTGGTTGTGTTTGTCCCCGGAGCTTCGGTCTGGGAATTTATAAGGGGCGTTTTCTACGGGCTTACGGGAATATGCTTTATTCTCGTGCCGATACTTTTGATTTATTTCGCGGTAATTACAGCGCTTGAGAAAACTATTTCACATTTTAAAACGAAAATAGCGATCGGTGTTTCGATTATTATGCTCGCTGAAAGCGCTGTTTATCTTTTTGGAAAAGAGCATTACTTAAACGGATATTTTTACGCTCTCGGCCAGCTTTTCGGAGCGGGTTATACCGCCGAGAATAAGTTTATGGCTGGAGGCGGATTGTTCAGCGGAATACTCGGATATCCCATTCTCGTCGCGTTCGGCTGGTGGGCTGCTGTCGGAGTAGTACTGATTCTGCTTATAACGCTTGTTCTGATTATCTGCAAGATTTCCCTTAATGATATCGGCAGAGTAGCCGTAAACGTAGGTAAGGGTGTTTCTCAGGCGTATGAGCGTCAGGAGGAGCGCAGACGCGTTCGACGCCGCGGCGCTGAGGACGATGACAGGCAGATTGATTTCTTCAGCGGCGACGGCTTCAATACGCAGATTGATATTGACCTCGGCAGTGAAAAGAAAAAGCATAAGCCTAAACGTAAAAGAGGAAAATCGTCGATCGATATTTCTATTGACGACGACAGAAAATCGGATAATAAGCCCGACGAGGCTATGGATAAGTTTATGGACGCGGTTAAGAAGGCGCGTGAAGTTGATGAAAACAACTCCGCCGATACTAAAAAGCGCGCCAGAAAGCCGAAGGAAGAACCGAGATTCGCCGATATTATAACCGAGGAGTATACATATCAGTTCCCGCCGATGAGTCTTTTAAAGCCCGCTGATAACTCGGGCGTTAACGGCGAGGAGGAAATGAAGCAGAACGCTCAGAAGCTTATTTCAACGCTCGAGAGCTTCGGCGTAAGCGCGTCGATAACCCATATCTCACGCGGCCCGTCCGTTACAAGATATGAGCTTCATCCCGCGCCCGGCGTTAAGATAAATAAAATCACGAATCTTTCCGACGATATCGCGCTTAACCTGGCGGCTAACGGTATCAGAATCGAGGCGCCGATTCCCGGTAAAGCGGCTGTCGGAATAGAGGTTCCGAATAAGGCTGTTAACGTGGTTTCTATCCGCGAGCTTATCGATTCCGATGAATTTGAGGAAAGTAAAAGCAAGCTTACCTGCGTACTTGGTAAGGATATCGCGGGACAGATCATCACCACCGATATCGCCAAGCTTCCTCACCTGCTTATCGCGGGTACTACGGGTTCAGGTAAATCCGTTTGCGTAAACTCTTTGTTAATCAGTATTCTTTATAAAGCCTCTCCTGATGAGGTGAAGCTCGTGCTTATCGACCCGAAAATGGTTGAGTTCTCCAAATACAAGGGAGTTCCGCACCTTCTTGTTCCCGTTGTTTCCGACGTCAAGAAGGCGGCGGGTACCTTAGGCTGGGCTGTAAGCGAAATGCAGGACAGATATAAGCTGTTCGCGGAATTTGACTGTAAGGATATTGAGTCCTACAATAAATTGATCGACTCTAATCTGGAATATATGAAAGAAAATCCGCCTGTGGAAAACGAGGACGGCGAGATGATCCAGCCTGTGCTTGAGGTCAACGGTCTTGAGGTCAGAAAGGAAAAGCTTCCCAGAATCGTTATCGCTATCGACGAGCTTGCCGATTTGATGATGACCGCTCCAGGCGAGGTGGAGGACAGCATTGTACGTATCGCGCAGCTCGCCAGAGCCGCGGGTATGCACCTTGTAATCGCCACTCAGCGTCCTACCGCTAATGTTATCACGGGACTTATCAAGTCAAACGTGCCGAGCAGAATCGCCTTAAAGGTAGGCTCGAATATGGACTCGAGAATTATTCTCGATACGGGCGGAGCTGAAAAGCTGATTGGCCGAGGCGATATGCTTTATCTGCCTGTCGGAGCGCCTAACCCGATTCGTGTTCAGGGCTGTTACGCCACTGACGAGGAAATCGGCGCGGTAACGAGATTCGTTAAAAAATCCGCTCAGGCTCAGTATAACGAGGAAATCGAGGAGAAAATCAAGAAAATCGCCGAGGAAGGTCAGGACGACAGCTCAGGCGGCGATTCGGGTGATATCCAGGTCGACGCTAAAATGGAGGAAGCCATTAAGTTCGTCTGTGAAGCGGGACAGGCTTCAACCTCAATGCTCCAGAGAAGACTCCACGTGGGTTACGCGAGAGCGGGCAGAATGATTGACGATATGGAACAGCTCGGCGTAATCGGCCCTCACCAGGGCTCGAAGCCCAGAGAGGTCATTATGAGCTACGGCGAGTGGCTTGAGAGGAATCATAATCAGTCGTAGTTTTTGTGTTTAAGGTATGTCGTTTGTGGTGACATACAGTAATAAAATTTCAGAAAGGGATTTTCACGCTTTTTGTGAAATAAATAAAAATGTCATTTTTACCGATGACAATTGAAGAAGCCGAAGAAAGAGGATGGGACAGCGTTGATTTTGTTTACGTAACAGGCGACAGCTACGTTGACCACCCCTCGTTCGGCGCGGCGATAATTACCCGTGTCGCGGAGGACGCGGGTTTTAAAATCGCGGTAATATCACAGCCCGACTGGCGCTCTAAGCGGGATTTTACCCGCTTTGGTAAGCCGCGTCTGGGCTTTTTTGTTTCCTCGGGAAACATAGACAGTATGGTCGCGCACTATACCGTCGCTAAACGCAAAAGAAGCGACGACGCCTATACCGCGGGCTCAAAGGCGGGCAAGCGTCCCGACAGAGCCGTTACCGTTTATTGTAATATTCTTAAAGAGCTATATCCCGATACGCCCGTTATTATCGGAGGGCTTGAAGCTTCGCTGAGAAGATTCGCTCATTACGATTACTGGGCGGACAGGGTTATGCCGTCGATTCTTTTCGACAGCAAGGCGGATATCCTCGTTTACGGAATGGGAGAGCTTCAGACCTACGAAATCTGCAAAAGGCTCGGTGACGGAATGCCGATTGAAGCTCTGTACGACATCAGGGGTATTTGTTATTCTGTCGCGACTAAGGATTACGTTCCCGAGTCGGTTGTTGATTTGCCGAGCTTTGAGCGCGTTTCGGAGAGTAAACGCGACTACGCCGTTGCCGCTCGAAAAGAGCTCGAGGAAGCCGACGCCGTAAGGGGCAGAAAGGTAATACAGCGTCACGGCAGGAATATTCTTGTTCAGAATCCGCCTATGTACCCTCTTAATACCGAACAGCTCGACCATATATACTCGCTTCCTTACGAAAGATATTATCACCCCTCCTACGAAAAACTCGGCGGAGTCCCCGGGATAAAAGAGGTTGAGTTTTCTATAACTCATAACCGAGGCTGTTTCGGAGCGTGCAATTTCTGTTCGCTAGCGTTTCATCAGGGCAGAGCCGTTACCGTAAGAAGTGAAAAAAGTGTTATTGATGAAGCGAAAAGCTTTCTTGAGAACCCGCGCTTTAAAGGGATAATCAGCGACGTCGGAGGCCCTACCGCTAATTTCAGAATACCGTCGTGCGATATCCAGAAAGAACACGGACTTTGTAAAAACAAAAAATGCCTCGCTCCTCACGCGTGCAA